>JBDKVE010000255.1:0-1924 GCA_039679345.1 Anaerohalosphaeraceae bacterium | reverse complement strand
GAAGTTTTAGTAGAAACAGTCCAATAATGAGGTATAATAGAAAGGGCTGGAAGTGATTTCAGCCCTTTCTATATGACAATTGTGTGACATGAATCGGGCACAATCAAATCTGCAACTGGGACCTCTCAAATGCCTGGATCAGCCTTATAATGCAATAAAAGACAGAACAGGTCTGAATCAGAAAAAATCACGATATTCTTATTGCATTCTGAAAAGACCAAAGCTATAAGAGTAACTTTGTTTATTATGTAAAAACAGGTATTGGTTAAACAGGTAGCGAAACTATGATACTTACGCAAATTCTTCAGCCCAGTTGCATTTGCGCTCCGCTGAAAAGCAAAGACAAAGAAACGGTTATCGAAGAACTGGTAACAGTCCTGGCCTCGGCCGGACAGGTCAAGGATGCCAATGCGGCCCTCGAGGCGGTGATGGAACGAGAACAGACCCGCAGCACCGGTATTGGCTCCGGTATTGCCATTCCTCACGGCAAATGCACCGCTGTCAAGGAATTGGTCATGGCTGTCGGTATTGCGGCCCAGCCGGTTGATTTTTCCAGTATCGACAATAAGCCGGTCAATATCGTTGTGATGCTGATTTCCCCGCCGGACAAAACCGGCCCCCATATCCAGGCTCTGGCTCGCATCAGCCGCTTGCTGCTGGACG
Organism: Anaerohalosphaeraceae bacterium; assembly: GCA_039679345.1. Classification (GTDB taxonomy): domain Bacteria; phylum Planctomycetota; class Phycisphaerae; order Sedimentisphaerales; family Anaerohalosphaeraceae; genus Anaeroglomus. Next base: position 1,261 of record JBDKVE010000255.1, on the reverse strand, counting down.
ATCAATTCAAGACCAAGCTGGAAAAAGTGACCTCCCCTGAAGAGGCGTATCAGCTCATCAGCGCCAAGGAAACTGAATAATTGCACAAATGGCATATAGATGTCGTGTTTTGTTGAAGAAATTGCTCATTTGAACACAATTTAATGTTGAATCTATCATGAAAAGCAGGCCTTTGAGGTCTGCTTTTCTTTTTTATGCTCGAATTTCTCCCTTAGTCCTCTCTCAATATGCGGAATAAGCCTTTGAATATATGAAAAAAGATAGTTCGAGTGGTATTTTTTGCCGATACAAGATAAAATGGGTATCCTAAATGAGGCTGTTCCATGATTGATGCATTTTGGACACGATGGCGCGTACGCAGGCTATGCAATGCCGACCAGGCCCTTGCAGGCAAGTGGCTGGATGATTATTCCGGCTGGCTGTATCGGCGGGCATGGTACTGCACGGGCCAAAACGAAGCCGAAGCCCTTCGGATTTTATCGGATACCTTATCCACTGCGGCAGGGCGGATAGCAGAATATCTCGGCCTGTCGGTTCCGATGTCGGAATGGCTGCTCGGGCTATATCTGACCACCGAAGGCGCAAAAAAAACAGACTTTTCTTATTTGCAGGACTCTGCGGTTCAAACAATCGTCCGATCCATTACCACCCAGCCCATTCAGGATTCCACCATCATCCGGGAGAAATTGCTTCAGGCCTGTCAGTGTGCCCTTGCCTTACTGAATCGGGATGATCAGGAGATTTTGATCAGCCGCTATCTTCGTATGGAAACTTCCGCCCAGATGGCTATCCATCATGCAATTGATCCCGCCGAGATGCAGCGGTTTTTGTATCGGGCAAGACATGCCTTTCGCCGCACCCTTGAGTCTCTGACCGGAACGGTCAGCAATGAGATGAACAGGCCTGCACAGGATAGTATGGAAGTCCTCGAGGCCAATCTTGAGAACCTGTTTCAATCTCTTGGAGCTGCTCCCAGGATAAACTCAGAGGAGATGAACACGATCCGAGCAACCGTGTTGCAGATATTATCAGAACACAGGCCGAGTGCTCCGTTTTCGATATTCTCGAGGAAGAGTTTTATTGTTGCAGTTATCGCCGCATTGATAGTGATTGCAGGGATTATCTGGCGGCCTGGAGGTGACGGCGGGGCACCCAATCCGGAGCCAGGCAGCGGCACTGCTGAAAAAAACACACCGTCTGCAAACAAGAATACCACTACGCCGGCTGATATGGGCCAGGAGGTGAAACTGGCCTTTGAATT
>JBDKVE010000254.1:0-16580 GCA_039679345.1 Anaerohalosphaeraceae bacterium | reverse complement strand
GGAGGAATGAAAGTGCTTATTTCTGTTTTCGAAAGACCGCGACAACGTTTTCCACTTCAACAACAAACAGTCGGTTATCCCCTTCAAAATCCACCGGGATGGCGCCTTTGGGATTAAACAATACCTTGTCATACTGCCGCAGCGGATACTCGCTGGACATCTCCACTTCCGCAGAGACTGCGACGATACGTCCGGTGATGGTGGGGATTTCGATGTTGTCCGGCAGTTGAATGCCGCCTTTAGTCTGCTTTTTATCCTCGTCTTTGCGAATCAGGACACGCTTGCCGATAGGCTCCACGATTTCGAATACTTCCTTAGCCGTTGTGTCGTCCATTTCACGCTTTGCCATACGATTACTCAGCCGGGGCTTCCTGTGCAGGTTTTGCAGATTTCTTTCGTGAGGTCTTTTTGGCCTCATCGCCGCCCAGTATTTCTTTGGCCTGCTGTTCCTCTTTGGGCGGCCACTGGCCCTTGCTCTGCAGGTCTTTGAGCAGCTCGAGCTTGTCCATTTTGACGATAGTCCGGCATCGCGGAAACTTATTGCATCCCATAAACGGCCCGCGTTTGCTCTGACGGATGACCAGTTCACCCTTGCCGCATTTGTGACAGGTTACGCCGGTCGGTTCGGCCGGAGGCTTGGGCGGCAGCGGCTGGCCCTGTTTATCGAGGCGGACGATAGTTTTGCAATTGGGGTAATCCGAGCAGCCCAGGAATGTGCCAAACCGTCCCCGTTTCTGTACCAGCGGCTTGCCGCAGTTGGGGCAGGGGTGTTCGGTGGTGGTTTCCTGGACCATTTTGCCTTCGTTGTCGCAGGGGCAGGCAAATTTGCAGTCGGGGTATTTGGAACAGCTCAGGAACCGGCCGTTTTTGCCGAAGCGATAAACCATCGGTTCCGCGCACTTCGGGCAGTTATACTCGCTGGGCTGGGTTTCGGCCTTGGCGTGGACCATTTCTTTTTTGGCATTTTCGAGGCTGTCGCAGAAGGGTGTATAGAATTCCTTCAGGACGCTGACCCATTCGAGGTGCTGGTCTTCAATTTTATCGAGCTGCTCTTCCATGTGGCGGGTGAAGGTAATATCCATCACCTGCGGGAAGAACTCATCGAGTTTGTCGGTGACAATCTCGCCGATCTGTGTTGCAAAGAATTTCTTATCCTTCTTTTCCACGTACTGACGATCCTGAATGGTGGAAATGATGGAGGCGTAGGTGCTGGGTCGTCCAATGCCTTCTTTTTCGAGGGCCTTGACCAGCGAGGCTTCTGGATAGCGGGCCGGCGGCTTGGTGAAATGCTGCTGGGCATCGATCCAGACGGCTGAGACGGCCTGGCCGACCGTCATTTCCGGCAGGACCGGTTCTTCGGTGGCGGTGGACCATACCTTTGTAAATCCGTCAAAAATCTGCACACGTCCCGAGGCGCGATAGGCACAGGGGCCCATTGCGGTTTTGGCAATGATTTCGGCCCGGGTGGTGTCCCACTGGGCGGCGGCCATCTGGCAGGCGACAAACCGACGCCAGATCAAATCATAAAGCTTAAATTGATCCTCGCTTAAAAACTGACGAATATCCTCCGGCGTTAAATCCGGGTCTGTCGGACGAATGGCTTCGTGAGCCGCCTGAGCATCCTTGGACGAGGAAAAAAAGTTGGGTTTCTCGGGCAGATAATTTTTGCCGTACTGATTTTCGATATAATGCCGTACCGACTGAATAGCCTCGGAAGACAGGTGCGTGCTGTCGGTACGCATATAGGTAATCAAGCCGAGCGCGCCCATCGAGCCGAGGTCGATACCTTCATAAAGCTGCTGAGCGAGCATCATGGTTTTGGATGCGGAAAAGCCGATCCGGTTGGCCGCGGCCTGCTGCAGGGTCGAGGTAATAAACGGCGCTCCCGGGCGGGACTGAACGCGGTTGGTCGTCAGGCTGCCGATGGTAAAGGCAGCACCCTGTACGGCCTCGAGAACCGCTTTGGCCTGTTTTTCATTATCCGCATGGAAAGGCTGGCCGTTAACACTGTGCAGTTCGGCCTTGAAGGCGTCATGCTTAGCCAGCCAGGCATTCTGTTTGGCCAGTATGGGGGCGTTGTCCGGATCACTGCCGATGAACACTTTCCATTGGTTGGATAAATCCGCCTGTGATTTGGTTGAAAATACGCCGGGAATCAGCCAGTATTCTTTGGGATCAAAAGAACGAATCTCACGTTCCCGCTGAACAATCAGTTTGACCGCCACGGACTGAACGCGGCCGGCCGAGAGGCCTTTGGCGACTTTCTTCCAGAGCAGGGGGCTGATCTGGTAGCCCACGATGCGGTCCAAAATCCGGCGGGCCTGCTGGGCCATGACGCGGTGCATATCCACCTTGCCGGGGCTGGAAAAGGCTTTCTGGATATCGTTTTTGGTGATGGCGTTAAAGACGACCCGGAATGTGTTTTCTTCCTTGAGTCCGAGGACTTCGGCCAGATGCCAGGCGATGGCTTCTCCCTCGCGGTCCAAGTCGGTTGCCAGATAGACGGTTGAGCACTTTTTCGCTTCGGCCTTCAGTGCTGCGACGGTCTTTCTGCGACCGACGGTGATTTCATAAGTCGGCTCGAAGTTATTTTCCAAATCGACGTTCAATCCCTTGGAGGGTAAATCCCGGATATGTCCCATTGAGGCTTTGACCTCAAAATTCGGACCGAGATATTTATTGATCGTCTTGGCTTTGGCGGGTGATTCGACGATCACCAGCGATTTATCTTTTGCTGTTTTTGCCATTTTGTACGCAATCTACTCTTTTTTTACACAAGGTATCTGAATTATTATAACAAGTTATAATGCCGTTATTTATAGATTTCTCTGAAGGCGTTTTTCAGAGTGTTTTCAGCAGTTGAGACGTTACAGGACGCATTGTCTCCACATTGCTCGTGCCGCTGATAAACCAGACGAACCATACAAACGCATTATCAGGCTGTCAAGGAAAAATCGCTTTCGGTTTAAAAAGGAGGGGGTAAAACAGGGAGAATACATCAGGCCTTTGACCAGTTTAAGACCGCATCGGGCGCTTCAGCGAGGGAGGGGGCGAAATAGTCGGCGCCGTGGAGCTGGTCCCGGGTGAACGAGGTGGTCAGGGCCAGGCAGACAGCGCCTGCGGCCTTGGCGGCGGTGACCCCGCTGACGGCATCTTCGACGACAAGGCACTGCTGGGCAGGAAGCTCCAGTCGCTTGGCGGCCAACAGAAAGATTTCGGGATTGGGTTTTTTGTGGACGACGTCTTCGCCGGTGATGACGGCGTCGAACTTGTCCGGCGGAAGATTGATTTCGCTGAGATTACCAACGACCTTGCGGCGGTCGGCGCTGGAGGCGATGGCAATTTTTTTACCCAGGATTCTGCATTTTTCAACAAAGGCGTGAACGCCGGGCAGCGGCTGAAGCTGTCCGCGGATAATATCCAGATAAATGTCGTAGGTTCTCTTTTTGGCTTTGGTGATATCGATTGGAAAATGATACTGTTCGGCCACGCCGCCGAGGTAGCGGTTTTCACCCATGCCGACAAAGGGAACAAAATCTTCGGGCCGGACACGAAGTCCGAAATCATCGAACATCATGCAGGCGGCTTTACAAATAAAGGGTTCGGAATCGACCAGGACGCCATCCATATCGAAGATAACGCCGCTGGGAAGCATCGGCTGGGGTTGTTGAATCATAGCTGCATTCCTTATGATTAGGCAAAAAAAAGGGGAGAGCAAACGGCTCTCCCTTTTTCAGAATGGCTCTTCTCGTATCGGTTTTAGCCTTATGCTGCATCGCCTCGGATTACGATCTGCCGTGTATGCCGACGCTCAAGATTCAGCGATTCAGGACTTGGCTAAAATAGCCTTTTGGGTTATTGATTAAGAGCCATTATTGTCGTGATTTTTAAAGAACCTTTTCCTTATGTAACCACGTACTGTATCGTCAAGTGGTTTAAAAAAGGTTTAATAAAAACGGAGCGAAAAAATGAAAAAAAAAGACCGCCTGCGGCTTAGAAGGAGGAAGAAGCCGGGGAGGCTTCTCAGGGCTACAACCACAGGCGGCAGAAGGAGCTTGAATGTATAGTATCAGGTTTGTATGTTAATGTCAAGGGGTTGTGTAGAAAAACTTAAATTATTTTACGACAAGAGATGTCGCCTATGAAGGGGGATTCCATGGTTGTGATTGTGGACCCAAGCAAAAAGGTTATTGAGCCGTTTTCCCGCAAACAACATTATCGGACAGACAGGTTTTGTGGGGATTGTACAGCAGGTACATCGCAGCGCAAAGCCAGGAGAATTGGACATAATAATTCAAGGCTTCGGGGTCTGCCATGAGCCATTTTTCAAGCCGGTGAATATAACGTTTTTCGAGGTCGCCGTCCTGCATGCGTAAAATAAGCTGTCCCAGGCGGAGCCAGTGGGGATATTCATCCGGGACGTGTTCGGATTGAGAGGAATCAGCGAGGGGGTCCTGTGTTTCAAAGGATTCGTTGAGTGATTTTAGCAACTCATTTTCAAGTTCTTTGGGGTCCACTATTGTCGCCCTTTATTCGGGACACATCTGATAGTCTGTTTCCTTTGCTGGCAGCATCTTATGATGTATGTACTCATTTGTCAAACAATCTATCAAGATTATCTTTAATGTATACTTAACAAGTATCATTTTGCTGCGAGGATGGCCACAGAACACATTGAAACGGTACATAGCCGCGCCGCAGGCGGATAATTTTATCCTGGATCAGTATATTATTCCTACTTTAGAGATTTCGACGGATTTCAGGCGATTATTTAAGGCTTTTCCAAATTATTTTGAATGCATATTAATGAACAAGGGGCTGGAATACCGATTGGCGTTCCAGCCCCTGTTTATTTTGATTGCAATTTACGGCTATTTCAGATCCATCGGGCTGATGGTGTCGCCGTATTTGGCTTTTGCGGTTTCGAGGCGTTTGCGAATGGCCGCAAAGGTTTCATAAACGAGTTTTGGCGTATCGGAGACCTTGGCCTTGTAGATTGCTTCGACGCGATCATACTTGGCGATCAGATTCGGGATGCGAATCGTGAACTGTTTGATGTAGGCGTCTTTGGTGTAATCGAAGTTCAGCTTGTTCTTGAACAGTGGGGCGAGGTCTTCGTATTTGGGAATCCAGCCGGTCGGGGTCTTCAGGGCGTCCACATCATGATGCACCCGCAGTTCCGCCCACAGCACCCAGACCATCTTGTCGAGCTTGCCGTTGAGGAACTTGCCGTTTTCATCCCGCAGGAAGTAGTTGACCGAGAAGATCAGCGGGGGATTTTTTACGCCTTTGGCAAAGTCCAGATTGTTCTGGATGTATCGGCCCAGCGGGATGGAGACAAAGTCCTGATTGGCCATGATATTGAATGTCCGCACGCCCTGTTTGCCCAGCGTTGCGGCGGTGGTTTCCGATTCAATCGAGGCGCCCTTGGCGATGATACCTTCGGTCCAGTCAAAGGCCTGTTCGACGGGGACCAGGATATCGCTGTCGCGTCCGCCATAGATGACGCCGCCAACAGGCACGCCGGCGGGATTGTTGGCCTGTTTATCGAGATTGGCCAGGGCCGACAGGCGAATGGTATAACGGGCATTCTTGTGGGCCGGGGGCAGCGGTTTGCCTTCGGTATCGGTTTTGCCTTTGTGCCAGGGGCCGTTGAAGCTGTCGCCCTGTTCGGGCATATCACAACCCATTCCGGGCCAGTAGGGCATGCCGTCTTTAATCAGCACGTTGCCGAAGATGACTTCACCCGGTGTGGTGAGGGCTTTGTGAATCACGGGGTCGTCCTTGGCGTTGACATCTTCAATAATGCCAAAAATACCCTGTTCGACATTGGCGGTGTACATCACACCGTTATGTTTGCGGAGATAGGCAATGTCGTCGCCGATAATGGTTTGTCCGGGCAGCATCGCGGTGGATGTCTTACCGCAGGCCGAGGGAAAGGCGCCGGTGAAATAGGTGATGCGGTCTTTGGGGCCTTTGGCACCCATGATAAACATGTGCTCGGCCAGCCAGCCTTCGTTGCTGGCTTTCTGAATGGCCAGACGCAGGGCGAGTTTCTTGAGGCCCACCGTGTTGCCGGCGTATTGGGTGTTGACCGAATAGACCATGTTGACGGTCAGGTCGATATAAACGCGGCGCTGCTGCCAGTTTTTGCTGCAGCCGTTGTCGTCCACTTCACCTTCACTGTGCAGGAAGCGGAAGAATTCTTCGGTGGGTTTGAGTTTCTTGAATTGTTCGTAGCCGGGGCGGTACAGGATGCTTTCGCTGTGGGCGACATAGGGGGAGTCTGTAATCTGGACACAGGAAATAGAGAAATCAGAGCCGGTAGGGCATAGGCACCAGAAGCAGACCAGCATTTTCCGGCCTTTCATCGAGCCTTTCAGGAAGCCCTTGACTTCCGACAGTCCGCCTTCGCGTTCGATGGAGTTGAGGCTTTCGCCCAGATCCATGCCCTTGGGGAGCAGGTAACGTGTGCTGAAGGTATCGCGTCCCTGGTCATTTTGGCCGTCAAAGTGGTAGGTGTGGCCGGGAGTCTTCAGAGGCTTTTCACCGCCGGACAAGGCCCACTTTCGAATCGTGGCCATATCGTCGGTGCTGTCAGTAAAGACGACGACTTCGGCCGGTTCGGTCAGTTCGATGGCCTCGGCAACGAAAGCGTGCATCTTCGGGTTGGCAATTGCCGCCAGGCGGGCGTAATTGTCCGCAGAAAGCTTCTGTTGTAAAAATCCAGCTACATTATCCACTTGGTATCTCCTGCATTAAGGATTCTAAAAACAATAGGCACAAAATCCGCGACATTGTAGTAACTGCCTGGGGAGCAAGTCAATCGATTTTCTCTGTGATTCTGGATATTTTTTAAATAATAGACAGATTTATGGGACGATTGTCAGGTGAACTTGCGACACGGCGTTGTAAGTCTTTTTCTGTTATTGCGTTAGAAATTATTCCCGGAATCTTATTGGATTATATAATGTGTATGTATATCCAGATATGAGTGATGCCTAAAAAATATGCTGCAAAAGTAAATTATGGATTGACAGTCGTGTTGAAATTTGATAAATAAGTATTTGAAATGAGTGTTTAAAATGATTGTTGGCAAAAATTATCGTATCGTGGAGTCTGAAAAGACAAAAAATAAAACAAATTTAGGCCGCAGACGTTGATTTGGGTTCCGGCCCAATTCGCGACACCATGGCAGATTTCTAATTTGCTTTGCGGTCAGGCGACTATATAATTCAAACGTTTGTATCTCCGGAACGAATGGTATCACATCGAGGGCTTAGACCTGATTATAAAACCTCTGCGGCATTGCTATACAATGTTGGCGGAATGAATTGTAAGGATAGATATATGATGGACATCAGTAGAAAAACAAGCATTCGCTCATTTCGTATGCTGGATGCGATAATCCTCGTTTTGACAATCAGTCTTGTCGCGGCGATGCAGGGGTGTACCGTGGGCAAAGATTACCAGCAGCCGAAGATGGATATGCCGGAGCAGTGGTCGCAGGACTCGGCGGGGATGTTTTCCGTTGGGGCCGACCCCAACCTGGCCGGCTGGTGGACGATATTTGGCGATCCTCAACTGGATGCCCTGATTCAGCAGGCCCTGGTGGAAAACCGTTCCATTCAGGCGGCGGTGTATCGGCTTGAAGCCTCTCGGGCGATGTGGGATTATGCGGCGGGGCGGTATTATCCTTCCGTAGATGCCACGGGGTCCTACAGCCGCATCAAGGTCGGCAAGGACGGCACGATGCAGTCGCATGACGAGATTGATCCGTTCAATCTGCATGCAGGAGGATTTGATTTTCTTTGGGAAGTGGACTTGTTTGGCAGAATCAAACGATCTGTGGAATCCGCCGAGGCATCGTACCAGGCCTCCGTGGAAGATTACCGCGATGTGATGGTGACGCTGCTGGCCGAAGTATGCCGCAATTATATTGACCTGCGGACCATCCAGGCCCGGATTGTCTATGCCAATGAAAACATTGATATTCAGCAGCGGACGCTGGAGTTAACCCGAAGCCGGTTTCAATATGAGCTGACCGGGGAACTGGATGTTCGTCAGGCTGAATCCAATCTGGCCAGTACGAAATCCGAACTGCATGTGCTGAAGATTTCGGAGGCCGCGGCGATTCATCGTCTGGGTGTGCTGCTGGGGCAAATGCCGACGTCACTCAGAGAAAGTCTGGGAACCTTCAGTGCGATGCCGACGATCGGCCGGCAGGCTGTTCTCGGTGTGCCTGCGGATGTACTTCGCAATCGGCCGGATATCCGTCGTGTCGAACGCCAGCTTGCAGCACAGACGGCCCGTATCGGTGTGGCGACAGCGGATTTGTATCCGTCACTGCAACTGGTGGGTACATTTGAAATTCAATCCCGCGAACTAAGCGGGTTGGGCAATATTCATAATCAGGCCTATTCGGTTGGCCCTGGGGTGCGCTGGAATTTATTTGACGGCAACCGCATCCGCAATGTGATCAAAGTGGAAGAGGCTGCGGCCGGGGAATTGCTGGCCAACTGGGAAAATACGGTTCTGCTGGCAGCCGAGGATGTGGAAAACGCCGTTGTTTCCTACAGCCAGCAGCAGCAGCGGCAGGTCCTGCTGGCCGAATCGGTTCAGGCTTCGGTGCGTTCGGTGGAACTGGTGGATAATCTCTACCAGACAGGATTGACCGACTTCCAGAATGTCCTTGTGACGCAGCGGTCGCTGTTTGTACAGCAGGATCAGCTTGCGGCCAGTCAGGGCGAAGTCTTGCAGTCGCTGGTGCGGCTTTACAAGGGATTCGGCGGCGGATGGCAGATTTCGGATACACAAGAAGCTGTCGCACAGACACAGCCCGCGACAAATTAATCAAATCAAGTATTGACGAACAGTCATTATCCGTTGAAAGGCAGGTTTTGGAACTATGAAGAAATTGATATCCTTTTTAATCCTGGTGGCTTTGGTGGGAACCCTCTCGTGGTTCGTTTATAAGCGACTTACGGTTCAGGCGGCACCTCAGCAGGGACCGATGGGCATGGCGCCTGCGGTGGTTGTCCAGGTTCCCACGGTTCAGGATGTGCAGACCTATTACGAATTTACGGGCAATACCGATGCAATCGAGCAGGTGGATATTCGTGCCCGCGTCAAGGGATTTCTCAAGAGTGTGGATTATGTTGACGGCAAGGAGGTCAAGGCGGGCGATTTGCTGTTTACCATCGAAAGTGAGGAGTATGTTGCCCGACGCGATCAGGTGAAGGCCCAGCTTGCGGTGGCTGAATCCGAGCTGCAGCGTACGCAACTGGATTTTGAACGCGTCGAAAAGGCGGTTCAGGTCAATGCCGTCAGCCGGCAGGATGTGACGACCCGCGAAGCGGAGTTCCATCAGGCCCAGGCACGGCTTCTGGCCGCGAAAGCCAGTTTGCAGACGGCTGAACTCGATTTGGGTTATACGCAGATTACCAGTCCCATCAACGGGCGTGTCAGCCGCAGGCTGGTGGATGTCGGCAACCTGGTCGGCGCCGGTGAAAACACCCTGCTGGCCACGGTGATTCGGATGGAGCCGATGTATGTGTATTTCAAAGCGGGGGAAGATATTTATCATGATTATTTCCTCAAGTTTCATGCCCAGGTTAAGCAGGGTCATCGGCCTAAATTCGAGATTGGTCTGCCCGGCCAGGAAGGCTATGCTTACGAAGGTATTTTGGATTATATCGACAACAAAGCCGATTCCATGACGGGTACGGTTACGGTTCGCGGGCAGGTGCCCAACACGGAGAAACTGCTGCTGCCGGGGATGTTTGTCCGGATTCGCGTACCCGCTGAAATGAAAACCAATGCCGTTCTGGTTGATGAACGCGCCGTCAATTCCGACATTGGCGGCAAGTATGTGCTGACGGTCAATGCACAAAACATCGTTGAGTACAATCGCGTCCAGCTCGGGACTAAAGTGGGCGATAAAATTGTGATTGAGTCCGGCCTGAACAAGGACCAGCGGTATATCGTCAGTGGATTCCACCTGGCACGGCCGGGTGGCCCTGTGACGCCGCAGGAAGCCGGCCAGGCGGCTGCCCAGGCTGCCGGAAAACCGGGCGGACCTTCAAAATAATAAACCATAACCGCATCTGATGTCGTCCATGCGGTAAGGAGATAATCTAGTTATGTTAAGTGAATTTTTTATCAATCGTCCGATCTTCGCCAGTGTGATTTCGATTGTAATCGTGCTGATAGGCCTGATTACCATACCGATGCTGCCGGTGGAAAAGACGCCGGATATTACGCCGCCGACAGTGGTGGTGGAAGCCAGTTACCCCGGCGCCAACGCCGAAGTGGTGGCCGAGACGGTGGCCACGCCGATCGAGCAGGCGATTAACGGCGTGGATGATATGCTGTATATTTCATCCAGTTGCAGTGATAACGGCCGGATGCAGGTGACGGTGACGTTTGAAGTGGGAACGGATATCGACATGGCGACGGTGCTGGTGCAGAACCGCGTTGCCACCGTGGAAGCCAAGCTGCCCGAAGAAGTCAAGCGCCTCGGTGTTATGACGCAAAAGCAGTCATCCAATATTACACTGGTGGCCAGCCTGATATCAACCGACAAAGATCGGTACGATGATATTTACATGAGCAATTACATCAATCTGCGGATGAAAGATGAGTTGCTTCGCGTGCCCGGCGTAGGGAACATCATGGTCTTCGGCTCCAAGGATTTTGCCATGCGGCTGTGGCTGGACCCGGAGAAGCTCAAAGCCCGCAATCTGACCACCGGCGATGTGCTGGCGGCGGTGCGGGAACAGAATATCGAAGTGGCCGCCGGACAGATTGGATCAACGCCCAGTCCCGATAATCAGAAATTTCAATATACCATCAAGACGCTCGGGCGCTTGACTACGGTTGAGGAATTTAAAGACATTGTGCTCAAGGCCGCTCCCAATGGTCAGGTTCTGCGGCTCAAAGATGTGGCCCGGGTGGAACTGGGCGCCGAAGGCTATTTCTGGTCTGTTCGACTAAATGACAAACCTTCGGTGGCGATGGGTGTTTTCCAGCGGCCGGGTGCCAATTCGCTGGACGTGGCGACCGGTGTTGCCGCAAAACTGGAAGAACTGTCCAAGTCGTTTCCGGAAGGGCTGGAATATCATATTCCATATAATCCCACCACGTTTGTCAGCGAGTCGATTCACGAAGTGCTGGTCACCCTGATCTTCACCGTTATTCTGGTGATTCTGTCGGTATATATCTTCCTGGAAGACTGGCGGGCGACGCTGATTCCCTCCATAACTATCCCGGTGTCGCTGATTGGCACCTTTGCCGTGATGCTGGCTATGGGGATGTCGATTAATACGCTGACGATGTTCGGCCTGGTGCTGGTTATCGGTATCGTGGTGGATGATGCGATTGTGGTGGTGGAAAACGTCAGTCGTATCATTGAGGAAGAGAACCTGTCGGCCAAAGAGGCTTCCCTCAAGGCGATGCGGCAGGTGACGGGACCGGTTATTGCCACGACCCTGGTGCTGCTGGCGGTCTTTGTGCCGACGGTCATTATGGGCGGCATCAGCGGTATGCTATACATGCAGTTTGGCATAACGATTTCCGTTGCCGTGTGTTTTTCTACCATCAACGCCCTGACGCTCAGCCCGGCATTAACGGCGCTGCTGCTTCGGCCCCGCAGTGAACACGGCAACCGCCTGGCCAAATGGTTTGACCGGTTTATGAAAAGCTCGACCAACAGCTATGTTCAGGTGGTGCGGTCGGTCATTCGCAAAAGTATATTTGCCATGCTGATTTTTGCGGTTATGACGGCCGGCTCATTGATGATATTAAAACGATTGCCCACCGGCTTTATTCCGGACGAAGACGAAGGCTCCATTTTTGTGAATATTCGTCTGCCGGACGGCTCGACACTGGATCGGACCCGGCAGGTACTGGACCAGGTGGGGCAGATTCTTCAGACGACCCCCGGTGTTCAGGATTATGTGTCGGTAGCGGGTTATTCCATGCTGGATGGTGCGCTTGCATCCAATGGCGGAATATGCTTCGTCAATTTGACGCCCTGGGCGGAACGTAAAGACCCGGCACTGCAGGTCTCGTCAATCATAGGCACGTTGCAAATGCGGTTGTTTGGCATTACCGACGGATTTTGCCTGGCATTCGGTCCGCCGTCGATTCGCGGTCTGGGCAATACCGGTGGTTTTGAACTGCGGCTTCAGGACACCGGCGGCGCCGGCCTGTTGGCCCTTGAGAAAGCGGCCAATGACCTGATGACTCAAGCCAGTACCAGTCCGGTGATGACGCGATTGAACAGTACCTTCCGGGCCAGTGTGCCGCAACTGTATGTGGATATCGACCGTGTGAAGGCCAAGAGCCTGGGGGTGCCGCTGAATACTGTGTTTGATACCCTGCAAACGTATCTGGGCAGTACGTATGTCAACGATTTCAACCTGTTTGGACGAACGTTCAAAGTGGTCGCTCAGGCAGACCGGGAATTTCGTGCCACCGCAGACAGCATCGGTCAGCTTGAGGTTCGCAATGCACAGGGCCAGATGCTGCCGCTGCGGACGCTGCTGACGGTTCGGGATACGATTGGCCCGCAGTTGGTCACCCATTATAATTTGTATTCGTCCACAACGATCACCGGTGCGGTGAATCCGGGCTTCAGTTCAGGCCAGGCGATAGCCGAGATGGAACGGTTTTGCAAGGAAACGCTGCCGTCCAATATCGGCTATGAATGGTCGGGCATGAGTTATCAGGAAATCCGGGCCGGCAACCAGGCCCCGATTATCTTTATGGTGGCGGCGCTGTTTTCATTTTTGTTCCTGGCCGCTCAGTATGAAAGCTGGACGATTCCGCTGGCGATTGTGTTTGCCGTGCCGCTGGCGCTGCTGGGTGCGGTATCATACACCTGGCTGCGGGCGTATGACAACAATATCTATACACAAATTGGTATCGTGCTGCTGATCGGTCTGGCAACCAAAACCGCGATTCTGCTGGTTGAATTTGCCAAATCCAACCACGAGGAAGGGCATGGCATTGAAGAAGCGGCCATCACAGCGGCCCGTCTCCGATTCCGCCCGATTCTGATGACGGCATTATCGACCCTGATTGGCACGGTTCCTCTGGTGATTGCCGTGGGTGCCGGCGCGGTTGCCCGGCGGGCTTTGGGAACAGCGGTCTTTGGCGGGATGCTGCTGGCGACGGTTTTGGGGGTCCTGATGGTTCCTGTCTTCTATGTCGTGGTTCAGAAGCTAACCGAGATGATTCGTCCTAAAAAAGCACCTGAAGCATAGCTGGCAGGGCAGATTCAGACCTGTCTGGTCTGGTGTCAACTCTGCCATAGTGGCAGTGATAACGATTCATAACCGGCAGGCTCATTTATAAATGGGCCTGCCGCATTTTTTATAAGCCTTTTATTTAAAACAAGATGCGATGTGTTTGGCAGGTTTTTGGGGAGATTTGGCACATCGTTTGCAATTTTCCGGTTCTCTAAGTAGAGAAGTTTGTTTCAATAGAAACAAGACCAATAAAATCGGAATAACATAGTTTTGAAAGGAGTAACACACAATGAACATCAGACCTTTGGCGGATAAGGTGATTGTTCAGCGAATCGAAGCGGAATCCAAGACGGCCGGTGGTATCGTTCTGCCGGATTCGGCCAAGGAAAAACCTCAGCGCGGGAAAATAATTGCTGTGGGTGAAGGCAAGCTGCTCGATAATGGCAAACGCGGCGACATGTCGGTGAAAAAGGGCCAGGAAGTCCTGTTTACCAGCTATGCCGGAACGGAAGTCAAGATTGACGGCAAGGAATATCTGATTATGGACGAGTCGGATATTATGGCCATCGTCGAAGCATAAATAGACGTATTGAGTTCTGATTTGCCGACTGAAACCATGACATTGCTCAGGACCAGCCGGACAAAAGACTCTGACAAAGACAGAATACAGGAGAAACAATAATGGCAGCTAAAAAAATAGCATTTGATACAGAAGCACGCGCGGCAATCCGCGAAGGCGTTCGCAAGCTTGCCCGCGCCGTCAAAATTACCCTCGGTCCCTGCGGCCGCAACGTCATTCTCGAAAAATCCTTCGGTTCGCCGACCGTCACCAAAGACGGCGTATCTGTTGCCAAGGAAATCGAACTGTCCGACCCCTATGAAAATATGGGTGCCCAGATGGTCAAAGAAGTCGCTTCCAAAACCAGCAATGTCGCCGGTGATGGAACCACGACTGCGACGATTCTGGCCGAAGCCATCTTTGAGGAAGGTCTGAAAAATATTACCGCCGGTGCCAATCCGATGCAGGTCAAGCGCGGCATCGATAAAGCGGTCGAGACTATCATTGCTGAACTCAAGAAGATGTGCACCCCGATTGAATCCAGCAAGCAGATCGAACAGGTTGCCACCTGCTCGGCCAACCAGGATGCCGAAATCGGCAAGACCCTGGCCCAGGCGATGGATAAGGTCGGCAAAGACGGCGTCATCACTGTCGAAGAAGGCCAGTCGCTGGAAACCATCGTGGACCTGCTGGAAGGGATGCAGTTTGATAAAGGCTATCTGTCTCCGCACTTTATCACCAATCCCGAAGAACGAGCCTGCGTGCTGGAAAAGCCCTTTGTGCTGATTTATGAAAAGAAAATCTCCGCCGTCAAGACGATGGTACCGGTGCTGGAGCAGGTTGCCAAGGCCGGTCGTCCGCTGCTGATTATTGCCGAAGACGTCGAAGGCGAAGCTCTGGCGACGCTGGTCGTTAATAAGCTCCGTGGCGTGCTGAATATCTGTGCGGTCAAGGCCCCCGGCTTTGGCGACAGACGCAAAGCCATGCTGCAGGATATCGCTGTCCTGACCGGCGGCGAAGCCATCTTTG
Organism: Anaerohalosphaeraceae bacterium; assembly: GCA_039679345.1. GTDB lineage: Bacteria > Planctomycetota > Phycisphaerae > Sedimentisphaerales > Anaerohalosphaeraceae > Anaeroglomus. The sequence continues at coordinate 1,739 of JBDKVE010000254.1, read as the reverse complement.
AGGACCTCGGCGTGCAGCTCGAAAATGTCAAGCTCAATCAGCTCGGCCAGGCCAAACGCATCACCATCGACAAGGACACCACGACTATCGTCGAAGGTGCCGGCAAGACCGGTGATATCAAAGGCCGTATCGAACAGCTCAAGCGTGAAATCGATGCTTCGACCAGCGAATACGATATTGAAAAGCTTCAGGAACGTCTGGCCAAGCTGGCCGGCGGCGTTGCTGTCATCAAAGTCGGCGCGGCCACCGAAGCTGAAGTCAAGGAAAAGAAAGCCCGCGTTGAAGACGCGCTGCACGCCTGCCGCGCAGCGGTTGAAGAAGGCATTCTGCCCGGCGGCGGCGTTTCGATGCTCAAGTGCCTGCCTGCCCTGGACAAAATCAAAACCTCCGGCGACGAACAAATCGGAGTCGATATTATCCGTCGCGCTGTCGTGGCCCCGATCAAACAGATCGTGACCAATGGCGGCCTCGACGGGTCCATTGTCGCCCAGAAGGTCATGGAGTCCAAGGAAAAGAACTTCGGTTATGACGCCGTCCGCAAGGAATACGGCGACATGATCAAGTTCGGCGTCATCGTCCCGACCAAGGTCGAACGCACGGCCCTGCAGAACGGCGCCTCGATTGCGTCGCTGCTGCTGACGACGGATGCGATTGTCAGCGAAATCCCCGAAAAGAAAGAAATGCCCGCAATGCCCGGCGGTGGTATGGGCGGCGGCATGGGTGGCATGGGTGGCATGGGCGGCATGGGAATGTACTAAGCTTTCCACTCTCTGCAATACGATGTAAATAGATGGCACCCTCAGGGATTAACTTGAGGGTGCTTTTTTTGTGCGGCAGCATACGTTTTTTGATTCTTTACTTACCATTGAAGACATGATAAAGTTTTTAAATGATAAAGGGTATTGCTGAGGGATATTGCTATGTTTATACTTTTGGTTTTAATTTATCTGCATTTGATATGCTGTGTGTTTTTCCGTTTAAGTACTCAACGAAGCTGGGTCAGATGGCTGCTCATTCTGTATCCACCCGCATGGATGTTATTTCTGTTTTGGATACCACTTGATATTATGCAGGCGATTTTCTGGATTTCAGCGGGGGTTGCCTTTTTATTCTCCACAGTGAGCTTGTTTTTTCAATTTTCACGAATTATATTCTGTTTTTATACGAAAAAAGCACAGATTCCATTTTTTAAAATGCGGCTTCTAAGGCCGGCAATAACCATTGTAATATTTTTATTGGCTTGTTTCTCACTACGCCTGTCTTTGAGAGCTGCGGATCGGTATGCGGTTCAAAAGGCAAAAGAGATACAGGCAAAGGTTAACGTCGAAAAAAAGTGTTCCCGGGTTTTTGAAGAATGGCCGGAGGAGGGTCTTATGTATGGACGATTTGGGACGAAATATCCCATAATGTATTATTTGTCAAACGAGGATCCCAATACCTTTATTATTTTTGTGCGGCATAGTATCGATGATGGTTTTTATATCAAGGGGGGAATTGATAGAGAATTAGATGTATATGTTTTGTTTGAGGGTAACAAAATCACTAAAGACTTAGAAGACTATTAAGCAAAATTTCACTCTAAAAGAATTTTTGCAGTTCTGCAAGCGATTCGGCCGGTTTCTCCAGATGGACCAGATGCCCGGCACCTGCAATATGAACCAGCGTGATGTTCGGCGCATCTTTTACAGCGTCCAATTCCTCTTGCTTTGTTTTTTCGTCGGCATCCGCTTTTAAAATCA
>JBDKVE010000253.1:0-2808 GCA_039679345.1 Anaerohalosphaeraceae bacterium | reverse complement strand
ACAGAGAGCTGAAAAAGAAGGCATTGGCAAGGAGAATTCCATATGTATGGTTTGCAGAGACGGTCTGTTAATAGTGTAGTGCCATAAGGGCAATTGGTGTACGGCAAAGAAATGAAGGAATAGTGTGACTCATTCACGGAGCAAGTCATTTTAAGGAAGGATTTATCCCTATGAAGAAAGCATCGGTCATTCTGGTATTGTGGGCGGTTTGTCGGTTTTTGGGAACAGTAAGTGCATATCCTGTTGTTTTTATTAATCCATCACCGGCATTGCCGGTCGTAGGGCAGACAGTCACGTTTGACGGCAGCGATTCTGATGATCCAAACGGAATGATTATCGGCTATAGCTGGACCCTACCCGGCCAGGCATTTTGCATTTCCGGCATCAATGCTTCGATAGCCAAGTGCAAATTCAATGCTCCCGGAACTTATACAGTGTCCCTGACGGCCGAAGATGATGAGGGATTATATACCACCGAAGATTGTCAGATTACGGTTGCTGCTGCGTCCAATCATGTCTGGTATGTTCGTCCCGATGGCAGTGATGACAATGATGGCAGTACCGATTCGTCCAGTGGTGCATTCAGGACGATTCAAACCGCCATTGATTCGGCCGCCGATGGCGATGAAATCCGTGTCTATGGCGGGATTTATTACGAACAGCTTTATTTAAGAAACAAAGATCTTCAGCTTTACAGTTACAATCCGGCCAATACAGGTTCCTGGGAACTGGCACAAAATGCCATTATCGATGCCAATAAGCAGGGGACCGCGGTGAGGTTGGGAGGCAATGAGCCGAATAGCTGCCAGATTAAAGGGTTTACCATTCGTGGCGGATTCCCCACAGGGGACAGTCTGGCCCTGCACTTGGGGTTCAATGACCCCAATACCCTGACGTTAGACAGTTCCGGGAAAGGCCGGGATGGTCTTATAGCCAGCGATCCCAACCGACTGATAGGGTATGATGGTATTGTGGAAGGGGCGATGGAATTCAACGGTAGTAATTGGATTCAAATTGAGGATTACAAAGGGGTGGCCGGCCGGCATCCGCGAAGCTGTGCTATGTGGGTAAAAACCACAACGGCCGGAACGGAAATGGTGCTGGTGTCCTGGGGCAAAGAACTGACAGGGCAGAAGTGGCAGTTGTTGATTGCCGACAGTAATGAAATTGCCCTGGATGTCCAGAATGGACGTGTTACGGGAACAACTTCGATTCATGATGGCAACTGGCACCATGTGGCGGCGGTCTTTGAGGCAAATGGGGCAATCAATATCCAGGATGTCAAATTATATGTGGATGGCGTTCAGGAAAACACCACCTGTTCCAATTATGTGACGACACCTCCAGATGTGAACACTGAACTGGATGGTGATGTGTATATTGGGGCAAGAGATGGGTCAACTCCAGCCTATTATACCGGGACTCTGGATGATGTTCGTATCTATAGCCGGGCAATAAAGCTGAGTGAAATTCAGCAGATGGCCGATAATCCGGAACCGGTGGCGCAGTGGACCCTGGACGCGATTTCCGGCAATACCATCGCAGACAGTTCTTCCAATGCGCGAACCGGAACGTTTAGTGTCGCAAGTCCCACCTCAACCTGTTCGGACGGGCGCATGGATAATGCCATTTCCCTGCAGAACAATGAGTATATTCGAATCAGCGGCTGGAACGGGATTGCCGGGGGGAATTCCTGGACCTTTTCAGGCTGGGTCAAGACCCTGCCGAATCCTTCGTTTACTCAGATGGTTTGTACATGGGGTTCTTCAAGCACCGGCCAGAAGTGGATGTTGCGTGTTGAGACGACGGGGCAGATAGCCTTTGCAGCATGGGGTGGGTATGTAACTGGAACGACGATTGTGGCGGATGGGAGTTGGCATCATATCGCAGCAGTCCTGGACGCCGATACCACTCCGACGGTCGGCGAAGTGCAATTGTATGTGGATGGAAGACTGGAGACAGTAACGAGCACCAATCCCAGCCAGGCCATTAGTACGACCGATGCGGAAAATGTATTGATTGGAACGCGGTATCAGTCTGGCAGTTATTATAATTATTATACCGGCGGATTGGACGACATACGGATTTATGATCGGGCTTTAAACCGAGGCCAAATCCAGGAGATGACGGACAATATCGGCCTGATGGCCCATTGGACGCTGGATGAAACCTCCAGTCCTTCGCTGGACAGCTCCGGCAGTGACATCAACGGGACCTGGAATGACAGCCCCACGCCTTCAGCCGAAGGCTATTTCAAGGGGGCCCTGGAATTTGAAGGGGAAAAGACTGTTGACGGGAAAAAGGATTATGTGTCAACAAGTTATTGTGGGGTTATCGGGACTCGGGATCGTACAGTGTCGGCCTGGATTAAAGCCGTGCCGCAGACCTATACGACTGAGGCGCCTGCATTGAGAAGTATTATCAGTTGGGGCGGCACTGCAACGGGAAGCTCGTGGAATCTGGCGGTTAATTATGTCCTGAATCAGGGGCCGTACGGTACCATTCGTCTGGCTGCCGGGGGCTCAAAAATTGTTGCAACCACCCGTGTAGATGATAATCGGTGGCATCATGTGGCGGCGGTCTTTTCCAATGATGGAACTCCGACGGTGAGTGATGTTCAGCTTTATATTGATGGAAAAAAAGAAGTTGTTTCTTATATCACCAATTCCGCATTAAATACGGGAACCGGGTCGAATGTGACGATTGGCGCGACAAAGTCCACGACTGCCGATCAATATTTCAAAGGCAAAATCGATGATGTGCGGATATATGACCAGGCATTTACAGAGGGTGAACTCCGGCAGATGT
>JBDKVE010000252.1:0-8092 GCA_039679345.1 Anaerohalosphaeraceae bacterium | reverse complement strand
TCCGGGCCGATGGTCAAACCGAATCCCCGCGATATTGTGTTCTTGGGGGACATAGCTGTAGTGCAAATCCACTCTGGATGAGTCCGCGTCAATATCGGTTACTCTGCCCAGCATATCATAGCTATAGGCCGCCACCACCGGCGTCGTCGTATTATACGCCCGCCACGCGACACGCTGCCCAAGATAATCATAGCCCGCCAGCGCCGTCCCGCCCCGGCTCAGGCCGTCAATCCGGCCGTCCCAGGTATTGGTTCGGGTAATCGAGGTGTTGTCCGGATAGGTTATCGAGGTACGGAACCGTAAGGCTCTTGCATGGCTTTGACATAGTTCTTCAGATATTTTAGACCTTTACTACCACTTGCACGATGAAGACAGCCAGAACGCCATGAAAGAATTGGCAAAGTCACATGACGAAGAACAACCTGGCCCGAATAAGGGCAATTTAAGGGCAACGGGGGAGTCTAAAATAGTAAAGAATCCGCAACCCATTGAATTACAAGAGTTTATAGACGTGATTTTGGCGAATCAAGAAAAAACGGAGAGGGCGGGATTCGAACCCGCGGTACCCAATGGGCACACTGGTTTTCGAAACCAGCTCGATCAGCCGCTCCGACACCTCTCCATAATTCAATGCCATCCGGCCCGCAGTTTCCATACTCTACCGCCTAATCATCCATTTTGCAAGGCCTTTAAATACGCTTTGTTAAAAAGGCAATTCTGATATATATACTATCTTTATATCTTTATAGATATTCAATAATATTGTCCAAAGGTCATACAGGTTCATGGTAATTTTTACATAAACACACGTCCTGAAAACTCAAAATACGCTTTTATTTCATCAATAACGACTCTTTTTATTGCTGGCACAAAGATTGCTCAATTAAAAGCAACTGATAGTGTGTCAATTTGAGGCAGACGTGCAGGACTGGAACACAAATATGATTCAAGACAATACAGTAATAAATTTGCTCGAATCAGCAATGCGAGCTGAAGGCCTCCGCCAGCAGGCTATCGCGACCAACGTAGCCAATATGAATACGGAAGGCTACCGTCGCATTGACGTCAATTTCGAGATGGAACTGAGAAAGGCAATGGATAAAGGCGACGACATTAATCCCGACAAAATCGAGATGGAATTCTATCAGACCCAGAATACGCCCGTTAACGAACACGGCTCAGATGTCTCGCTGGATACCGAACTGGGACAAATGGTCGAAAATTCCCTGAGACATCGGGCTTATATGTCCCTGCTGAAAAAGAAATACCAGCAGATGGATTCAGCGATAAAGCTGCAGTATTAATTTGCCTTTGTGAATAATCAAGCGGAAAGGATTCCGACCCATGAAAATAGATACAAGTATGTTTGATACCATCCATATTGCGGTTTCCGGCATGAAAGCCACCAACCGCAAAATGGAGATCATTGGGTCCAATATCGCCAACATGCAAACCACCGATATCGGCAACGGCCAGCCCTATCGTCGGCTTACCATGGAATTCAAAGCCGAAGAAACCAAAGATGGGATAAGCGGGGTTGAGACGGGTGAATTGAAGCAGGATCCGAGCGATTTTCAATATATTCTTGACCCCAGCCATCCGCAGGCCGATGAAAACGGCTATGTCGCCATGCCCAATGTCAGTTGGCCCCGGGAAATGATCGACCTGAACGTGGCCAGTAAAGCTTATCAGGCTAATGCCGCGATCCTGAAGCGGTATCAGAAAATGATGGAAACCAGCCTTGAACTCCTTCGTTAAGGAATAGTGCTATGTCAATACAATTTAATCCCAACCTGCAGTCACCGGCCATTCAAGGCCCGCTTTCCCAGCCGGGTCTGCGGCAGGAAGGCACCGAGCAGAATAAATTCGGAGACGCCCTGCTCAATTCTTTCCGGCAGGTCAACCAGGACCAGACCGAGTCCAATCAGTCCATCGTGGATTTGCTCAGCGGCAAACAGCAGGATATCAACACGGTGGTCGCATCCATGGCCAAGGCGGATATGAGCTTTAAGCTGCTGGTGGGCGTTCGTAACAAACTGGTTGAGGCATACAAAGAAACGATGCGGATGCAGGTCTAATACAATTTTAATTTTCAGTTTTTCGGCGGAATAAAACTTGTTCGAAAAAATCAACGCAGTCTGGCAACGAATTGGATTGGTGCAGCGGGCAGTGCTCGCGGCGGCGGTCATGGCCTGTATTATCACAGGCGGCCTGCTGACCCAATGGGCGACCCGTCCCGAAATGCGCCTGCTATACGGTAATCTCAATGCCGAACAGGCCGGGCTGATCGCCGATAAAATTCAGGGACAAAATGTCGAGTGCAAGCTGGGCACCGGCGGTTCCAGTATTTATGTCCCATCCGAAAAAGTCTATGAAATTCGAGCCATGCTCGCCAAAGAAGGCCTGGGTCCCAAGGAAGGCGAACCCGGATACGAGATTTTTGACAATGAAAAACTGGGCGTCAGTCCGCTGGTCCAGAAACTCAATTACAACCGGGCATTACAGGGCGAACTGGCCAAGACCATTCAGTTTTTTGACGGGGTGGAATACGCCCGGGTGCATATTGTCCGGCCGGAACAAACCATGTTTACCGGCGATGGACAGAAGGCCAGCGCCTCAGTCATGCTCAAACTGCGGCCGGGATGGAGACTCAGCCAGGCTTCCGCCGCAGCTATCACCAATCTGATCTCCGGTGCAGTCGAAGGACTCAAACCTGAGAATGTCACCATCGCCGACAGTCAGGGCAATTTATTAACCGGCACAACAACCACCGATACCGTCGCTGCCGGGGCAAATACCTACAAAGATTACAAAGCTGCGGTCGAACAGCAAATGACCGAACGGCTGCTGCGTTCCCTGGAACTGGTGCTGGGGCCGGGCAAAGCCACCGTACTGGCCAGCGCCATCGTGGATATGACCAGTGAATCAGAAGTCAAGACGATTTACGAAAAAGGCATCCCTGAAGAAGAAACCGTTGACGAGTCGTCCAATATTCAGCAGCCGGCCGCTACGCCTGACGGTCAAAACGCTAATCCGGGTACCACCGAGAAAACCGGCTCTACCCAGAGCAAATACAAGGTACCCGAGACCGTCACCACGCGTCAGAGTTCCCCGGGAAAAATCACAAGCTGGTCGGTATCCATCATCGCCGATTTATCCAAATCCCAGGCTCCGACGCCAAAAACCGATGAAACACAGAACACAGACCAGCAGGCTCAGGCCGCAACTCCAGCAGCCCCCCCCCTGCTGCTGACCGAAGAGGATGTCAAAGCCATCGTTCAGACCGCCATTGGCCCGGAATTATTAAAACCGGAAAATCTGACCGTACGGCATGTCCCGTTTAATCGCCCCATGGTTCAGGAACTCAATGACACTGTCGGTTTTGAAAAATGGGATCGCTACATTGAAATCGCCCGGCAGTCTTCGATGGGTGTGCTGGCCCTCTGTGCCCTGCTGGCATTGAAGATATTCACCAGCGCCGGCAAGAAAGCCGCTGCCGCACAGCAATCCGCCAACGCACTCGGCGCCGGCAATCCCGCCCTGCTGACCGTCGGTACCGGAGTCGAGGCCGCCAACGCCATTCGTCAGCACATCTCCTCGCAGATGCGTCAGAATCCTGAACAGGTACGTCAATTGTTTGCCAACTGGCTTGCAGAGGATCGGTAGCCTGCCATGCTGACTGGAATACAAAAAGCCGCAATGCTGCTGACAACACTGGATCCGGCCACCGCATCCGAATTATTAAAAGGACAGCCGGCCGACATGGTGCAGAGAATCGCCATGGAACTGGCCCAACTGGATGCCAAGGGGCTCACCGGATCAGAACAGGCAGCCATGATCGGTCGTACCTTCTGCACTGAGCTGCAGAATCGCGGCGGCAGTTCATTGCATGTCAAAAGCTTTGTCAGTTCGCTTCTGCAGGGCTCGGCAGGAAAAGAAAAGGCCTCCGAGCTGCAATCTCGCCTGGAAAAAGCGGTCCGTGAAAAAGACCCTTTCATCTTTATTGCCAACGCGCCCGCCGAACAAATCGCTGCAGCCGTGGGTTCCGAACCGGCCCAGGCAATCGCCCTGGTCCTGTCGGCGCTGCCTCCCAAGCTCAGCACGGATGTTCTGTCCAAGCTGGATGAACAGCTCAGCACTCAGGTCATATGGCGAATGACCCTTCCCCAGGATGTATCCATTAAAACCCTGCGGCGAATTGGTGAAATCGTCTGCAACCGGATTATGGAAATGAACTCCGAACAACAGGCCCCTGTTGTCAAAGACCATGCGAATAAGGAAACGTTGCGAAGGGTTGCTCTGGTTCTCAGCGGTCTGCAGAAAGATCGCCGTGACAATCTCCTGCAGCAGATCCGCAGCCGCAATGAAACCACAGCCAACGACGTCAAATCCCTGATGGTAACATGGGAAGATATTCCCAAAATTGATGACAAATGCCTGCAGGGACTGCTGCGTAAAATCGAAGCCGGCATCATGGCCAGAGCCTTGTTTGGTGCCGAATTGATAATCGCTCAAAAAATCCGGTCTAATATTTCAGAGCGTCTGTCACAAATGATTGACGATGAATTATCGTTGATCGGGGAGCCACGAAAAAAAGATGTACTGGCCGCTCGTGAGGAAGTGGCCAAACCCCTGCGGGAAGCCAATGAAGCCGGCGAATTGCTGTTTATTGAGGAAGAAGAATAAGGATGGCCGCCATGGTTAAAGTCCAACTGGGTACAGCCATCGGAGCGGTCTCTGTCATGGGTCCGGGCGCCGAATCTCCGCAAAAAGCGGCTGCGGCTGTCCAGGCCAAAGAACTCGCCGCCCAGAAAACCAGGGTGGAATCGCTGTGCCAGGCCCTGAATAAAGCCGTTCAGACCGCCGAAACCTATGGACACGATCTGTTTGTGTCGCATCGGGAACAACTCATCCAATTGGCAGTCCAGATCGCCTCCCGGATTCTGGCCCGGGATATTGAAAAAGGCGACTATCAAATCGACCGGATTCTGATCCAGGCTGTCCAGCAGACCGCCTCCGGCCCCATTCTTGAGATTCGGCTGAATCCGGACGATCTGAAAACGTATGAAGAAATCCTCAAAAATGGACAAAGCTTCTTCGGGCAGGATGTGAAAATAACCCCGGACTGGTCCGTCGGCCGGGCCGAATGCGTTGTGGAAACGCCGCAGGGAACGATGGAATGCAGAATCCAGGACCATTTGCGTCAAATTGAAACGACGCTGAACAATGTATCATAACCAATGACTGAAACCGGTAAACCATCTTTAGTTGACTTTGAGCCTTTATTGCAGGCGGTTCGAAACGCTCCTGTCGGGTCGCGCAGGGGCGCGATTACGCACGTATCGGGGCTGACGGTCGAAAGCAGCGGCCCGGCGGTTGGACTCGGCCAGTTATGCCGAATTCACCTCCAGGGCGGGACCGTCGTTGACGCCGAAGTTGTCGCATTCCGCAAAGGCAACCTGGTGCTGCTGCCGCTGGATTCCATCGACGGCATCCGGCCCGGCGACAGTGTCAGCGCTACGGATAAACCCAGGATGGTCTGTGTCGGGCCGGAACTGATGGGACGGGTCTTGAACGGCCTGGGAGAACCCATAGACGGCAAAGGGCCGCTCTGCGGGCAGCTTCGTCCGATACACAACGCCAGCCCCGCCCCGCTGCAGCGGGAAATGATCTCTGAGCCGCTGTCGATGGGCATCCGGGCCATTGACGGCATCCTGACCTGCGGCAAAGGCCAGCGTATCGGCGTCTTTGCAGGCAGCGGGGTCGGCAAAAGTGTTTTGCTGGGTGAAATCGCCAACAGCAGTGCGGCCCATGTCAATGTCGTGGCGCTGGTCGGTGAACGCGGAAGAGAAGTCCGCGAATACCTCGAAAAAGACCTCGGACCCGAAGGACTGTCCCGCAGTGTAGTCGTCGTGGCAACCTCGGATGCGGCGGCCATCCAGCGGGTCAAGGCGGGATTTGTCGCGGCAACCATTGCAGAATACTTCCGCGAACAGGGTAAAGATGTCCTGTTCATGATGGATTCGCTGACACGATTTGCACAGGCCCAGCGGGAAATCGGCCTAGCCGCCGGTGAACCGCCTGCCACCAAGGGCTATTGCCCCAGCGTATTCGCCCTGCTGCCCAAACTCATCGAACGGCTGGGCTGCGATGAACGGGGCAGCATTACGGGAATCCTCACCGTGCTGGCCGAAGGCGATGATATGAACGACCCGGTCGCAGACAGCGCCCGTTCACTGCTGGACGGCCATATCGTCTTGACTCGAAAACTGGCCGACCGCGGTCACTACCCGGCCATCGACATCCTGCAAAGCGTCAGTCGATTGATGAACGCCGTAGTCAGCCCTGAACACCGGCAGGCCGCACAGAAACTTCGTGAAATCTACGCCACGTATATGGATGCCGAAGACCTGATCAGCATCGGGGCTTTTGCTCCCGGCAGCAATCGTCGCATCGACGGGGCCGTAACTCTCATCGACCAGATCCGGGATTTTCTGATTCAGTCTATTCGGCAGCGAAGTCCATTGACACAGACCGCCGCACAACTGCAAACCATAGCCTCGGCCTGGGATCAGTTGCTCAGTGAACCGGCGATTAAAAAAACAAAACCGGCTCCTGCCGGCAAGGCGTCATAACAGGATGTTGGGAGAGTTGAAATGAAACGATTTGTCTGGCGTCTCCAGCGGTTACTGGATGTTAAGATTCGACAGCATGAAATGCTGCGAGCCGACCTGGTGTCGTTAACCGAACAGGCGACAACCGTACGCGCCCAGATATTAATGCTCAAAGCTCAGATTCGCAACCGCCTGACCGAGTTGAGAACACTGGCTGCTGCCGAACGTCTGCACAAACAGCAGATGTTCCTGCAGTTTGCACATGTGCTGGATACCCGGATGAAAACATTATCCGACAAACTGATGGCGCTGGAACAGCAGCGAAAAGAAAAACTCCGGCAATTGCTCGAAATACGCAGGGAGCGGAAAAGCCTTGAAAAATTGCGAGCCAAAGCCATGGAAGAATATCGCAGAGAACAAAATCATGAAGAACAGGTATTGACCGACGAGACCAGTTGTACAGCCTACGCCCGAAGCATCATCCTGTCCCATGAGACTACGGTTGCGGCCGGGCATCTGCAGGCCGAAGCACTGGCCATGCAGCCGACTCTTTAATCACTGGGAGATAAGGCATTATGAAAAAATTACATATAATCCTGTTAATCGCAGCGGGCCTGTTGAGTTTTGGATCGGCTTTTGGAGTCAGTTTCTGGCTGAAAAAATCACAAGCTGTCCCCGAAGAACAACAGACGGCTCAGCAGCAGGACACCTCGGACCCGGCTTCAGAAACCGCCGGCAATGAGGAATTTCTTAACAGCCTGCTGACACGGGCGAATGCCTCCGCTGAATTGGGCATGTCCGAATCGCAGTTAAAAAGTCTGATTTATGATATCCGGCAGAAAATGCAGGAATATAACGACAAGGAAAAGGCACTGGACCAGGAAAAACAACAAATTGAACTGGCCCGACAGACCCTCCAGGGGGAAATTGAACAGCTCAATCAGCTCCAGGAAAAACTGAACCTGACCCTGACTTCGCTGAAAGACAAAGAAAAAGCCATCCAGAGCAGCGTCGTGGAAATTGAAACCGTTGAAAAAACCAATTTCCAGAGAATCGCCGGCTCCTATGACAAAATGGACCCGGCTCAGGCGGGCAAGATTCTGACCACCATGGTCACCAACAACCAGATGCCTGACGCCGTCAAAATTCTGTATTATATGAACGAACGAAGCGCAGGCAAGCTCCTCGGGGAAGTCGGAACAAATGCTCCCGAAGTGGCCGCGGCCTTGAGCCTGCAGTTAAAACGCATTCGCGAACAGAAATAAGCGGACGCGGGGAGATAACAACGGTATGGACATCGGAACAATACTTGGTTTAGTCGTCGGACTGGGATTAATTGCCTACTCAATCATGCTGGGATGCAGTCTGATGGTTTTCTACGATCTTCCTTCAGTACTGATCGTCATTGGCGGCATGCTCTGCTCAGTGATTATTCATTTTTCACTGCCTCAGTTTTTGGGTATTTTTTCCGTGATCAA
>JBDKVE010000251.1:0-4564 GCA_039679345.1 Anaerohalosphaeraceae bacterium | reverse complement strand
CATCCTTTGGGAGTTGTGGCAAGGGTCGCCAACTAATAACCCCCGTAATTTGAAGCGGTCTTTCACCATGAGTAGACAAAAATCCACCATTGTAGTAACCCTTGTAGACTTCACCTAGAGTGTCCTTGAACTCAACGCGGTCTCCGGTGTTAGGTTCAATCAACTCAAATGGTATCCACCGTCTCTCCTCTTCCAGTTCCTGCGTGAGACGCTGGTTCTCGACTATGAGTTCATCTGCCTTAAGAAGACTTTTGTCATGGCACACCTCGCAGACTCCAGTTCTCGTAGGATCGTCCATCTCCTTTGTGCCCTCGGGGTTATAACCTGTTTCTATCCACTCGGCAGCCAATTGCAAGGCGAAACCCTCGTCATCCGTCTGGATGAAATGAGCGATTTTACCGCGCACATAGTTATCGACCACAAGCTGATCTTTACTGATGCGCCGAACCACCGCAGATCGCGGATTGTCCAGGTTGCGAACGTTTATCTCGATGTATATATAGTTTCTGAACATAAAATTAATAAAATTCGCGGCATACTTTTCGATCATTCATTCACCTCTGTTCCTTTCTCACTCGGATGTGCTCCTTAGCTTCATCGAGAGCTTTTTCAGCTACCAGCCACGCACTTGGGACGATAGGTGCATGTGCCATGGGCCTGATTTTTTTCAGCGCCTGCTCATAAATCTCGGCCTTGCGCTTCAACCACTCATTCTCCGCCCGCAGGTCGTCCAACAGGGAGGCAGGATGTACCGTTTCAATGGGTGCAACAAGATTCGGCCAGATATCAGGCTCGGTACATACAGAGTGGCCGACAAATAAACCACACGGATTAACTTTTTCAAACACCCCCTCCACCAGCACCCGATCACCGGGTTTGAAGTCAGTCATGTTTATCTCTCCCATAAAACTAGACCCAATTTTCCACCGGCTCTTTCGCGCCCATCGGCCAGCTCACTACCAGCATTTGCCCCGCATCATTGTAGATATCCTGCCATTCCATAATCTTCGATACTGCAAATCGGCCCAGCTTTTCCACCCCCTCAGCCATGATCAACCCGCAGCGTAACGGAGCACGATACCCCTCCAGGTACTGAGTATCTAGAGAACGCTCCATCGACGCTTCCAGTCGCAGCCCAGCGTCATAGCGTGCCCTCATCCTCGGAATGCTCAGAATTTCCCAGGCCTCCTGTACCCGCCTGAATTGATCTGCGGCGTCCGGATCCCCGCGATTTAGATCGGGGTGCCAGGCCTTGGCCATCCTCCTGTACCCGGTTTTGATTTCCTCGCCCGTGGCCTGCCTCGCTACGCCCAAAACGGCGTACAAAGTGTTCAACTCCATCGGCAGCGGCTCACCAACTTCAAACCAGGCCCGCAAAACCGCCTCCGGGAATATCACCCCCCAGCTACCATCTGCCAACATGCCGAAAGCAGCTTTTTCACCGCCTCTATCCTTGCAACGGCCTATGTAATGCACTTCAAAAAGCTTGATTTCCGGGTTTGTTTGGATATTTACCTGCGGCAAAGATACTGTCTCCCCAATCTGGATAAGGATTTGGTCAACCAAATACTTCCCATGAACTGGGGAGACCAGCCATATCTTCCGCCCGGCGTCCCATTTTCTGTCAGTGTAAGGTAATGACTTAATCGCCGATACCAATGCGTGGTTATACGGTGTGCTCACAGCCAGCATGCCATTTTCAGCCGTGATGCTGCATTGATTGAAGTCACCGAAGAAACCGGGTTGACGCATGGTTTAACCATTCTTTCCGCGACACAGATTCCAATACTCACAGTACCTTGGATTGCACTTCCAGGTACCAGGATTTTCCGGGAAAATGCCTGCCTCGATACCTTTCCAAACATTCTGGATCATTTTGAATAACCACATCAATTGAGCCGGATTATGTTTATGAGTGAATTTCTGGAACTGGGGAGTTTTGGTTTTGACAAAAACATAGTGCGTAAATGCCCAATCAGGAACTTTAATTCCCGCCTGATTGAGTGCTGCCAAATAAAATAACGTCTGGATCTCATCCCCGGCTTTGTCATCGCTCCAGCTTTTTGAAGATGTCTTAAAATCACCCGGAACACCGTCTGCCGTGATCACATCGATGTACCCGATAATTGGGATTGGCACGCCCGGCACATGCAATTCAATTTTGGCCTCAATAGCCGGCTTCCCATTCTCCCCAATCAGTGGCTTGATACTCAGTATCCCTCGCTGGATGTCCAGGTTTGAAAGCAACCGCACGCCCTCATTGCACATGGATTCCGGCGTATCCATCATCCAGTCAATATCCGTGCGTGGCTGACCCTCCAAAGTTGTTTCCCTTTTCCAACTCTCCTGCCAGTGCTCGATCAGTGATTTAGGTTGCTCGGATTTGACCTGGCCAATCAAATAGCCCTCAATTGCGCCATGAAACGCTGAACCGAAGATCAGCGCCGTACTGGTAGGCCCGCTGATTTTATCGATGTAGTGCATCTTCCAGTTTGCGGCACACATCAGGTAAGATGAAATACTTGAATAAGACAGATGATCTAGCATGATTTCCCTCCATGTGAGACGCGGAAGTGAGTGGATTTCCGGGCTAGCATGTGGCCTAACAGCCGGTCATAGGTTGCACCTGGCAAGGAATCAATCAATACTTTTTCAAGATAAACCGCGTCTCTATTCGCGATTTCGTTCACATCTGATAAGACGTCACGTTCCGGAAATGTTGATTCAATTGTGATTGTGACCGATTCGGTTTCCTTACCTTTATAGATAGGTGCAGCTTTATAGATTCGGATATTTTTCATGCCGCACCTGCCAGTTTCATGACCAGATTATTGATTTCTTCCGAAGTCCCCGGAATCTTCCCCTCATTGGCTGCCATAATCGCCTCGGCGCCGTACACCTCAACCAGCATATCCAGCGTGATTTCGCCGGTCGGTTCTGCTTGTTTAGCGGCTTGAGTGTTTTCCACAAACGTAACCACCGGCTGCACCACCTGTATGGGTTTAGCCGCTTCCAGTTTCATTCGCTCCACATTGGCTACTTCACTCTCATTGTGGCTGATAATTGCCCGCAACTTCAACCGGTCATCTTCCGACAACTCTTTTTCTGTCAGACTCTCGCCTGGCTTCGGATTAACTAAATCAGCCGGATTGCGCATATACTCCCGGATCGCCGGCCAGGTGCATTTCGGCAGACGCAGCGGCAGCACCGGCACCGATACAATCCCCGGCTCACCGTTCAATTCAGCCAGATAATCGGCTGGCACCCCCTCAGGTGGATACTCAGTATCAGATACGTACACCTTGCGGTCGATCCGGCACTTCAGCACCTTCGCGGCAGGTATACTCATAGGCCCATGCTCCAACCAAACAAAGAGTGAACTCAACTGATCCAGCGTTTCCTTCCCCTTCGGCTCCTGCACCGGCTTGCCGTACATATCCTTCTGGACGGTGTTACCCGTCCATTTGTCGCGAAGATGAACCACAATGAAGATCATGCCAACCTTCGATCCCCAACGGGTGAGTAATTGCGCGTATTTGGCCTTTACATCGCCCCACTTCAAACCTGACATGGAGTTGTACTGGCCACTGGTGTGCCCAAATTCAGCCGGGTTGCGTTCAACATAAGCCAAAATGGCATCTTCAAGTGGTGACGCATTATCTAAAATCAACACGTCATACTTCCCGCGCTCGGTCAGCTTTTCATCGATCTTGACTACCACAGAGGTGTACAAATCAAGCATTTTGTAACCTTTGGGATAACCATTGGCCATGACCGCCTGCATGTCGATGTAATCAAGGGGTAACTGTTTCGCGAAGGCGCTCTGTGACTTTTCAAAGTCAACAACCAGCGTTCGTTCCGGTGTCGCACCCGTCCCCAGGGCAAAAGTTGATTTACCAACCCCATACCCACCGGTCACAATCGTAATTTCCGGCATCGGCAGCGGCCATAATTCTTCAAATGTTTTCGTTTGCTGTTTCTTTGACATTATTCATCCTCACTGTTTCCAGAATTTCCTTCCCTTCATCATCAGTTGTCAAAATAACCTGGACTGAATCAGCCAGTCCCAAGGCATTACGGATTCTTTGCTTTACTGCCCGGCCAATCCCCGGTACATTACTGCTCATGTCTGTCAGCGCAATCAACGCCCAAATGGGGGAGTTGTCAACGTAATCCATGACCGCCGATAGCCTTTCAATCCCGATCCCCGGCAAACCGGCGATAATCGCCTCCTGGATACTCAATACCCTGCTTTGACGCTGCGGCATGAGCGTGATCTCTGCGTTTCTCTCACGCTTTCCCAAACGCAGGATACAGGCTTCGTAATCAAGCTCATTGGCTGCATACGTTACCATCACGCCCATTTCCTGGGCGGTTAAGAGCGCCCCCTGCGCCGCCTGCCAGCTCCAACCAGTTTCGCCGCGTTCGGTAATCACTTTATTGTTTGGTGATCTTGTCAGTTCACCGGTGATAACCAGATAAGCCCACTGGGTTTGTTCTTTCATTCCAGCCATTTGGACAAACAACCGGCCATCGGCCAGACTGCCCAAAAAATCATCTGGCG
>JBDKVE010000250.1:42500-46386 GCA_039679345.1 Anaerohalosphaeraceae bacterium | reverse complement strand
GCATCGAACCGCGGGCTGGAATAGTGAAATTCGTTGGGATAAGGGATATTCTTGCTGTAAAATAACTGCATAAAGCTCTCTAAATCCGGATAATCCGCCGACCAGCCGGTGATCATCATCTGCATATCCCCTTTACGCATCTTTTCCAGGAATGTCGGCCAGTCATACAACTCAATTTCCACATCCAGCCCGATGGATTCGATACATCGCTGCATAAACTGACACATCTGGCGCTGCGTGGAATCCGTTCCGCCAATGGCAACCCGAAGCCGCGGAATTTTCCCGCCGGCAATCTTCATGGCTTCTTCAATGGCTCGATTGGCCGCTGCGATATCATAGCGGGAGTTGGAAATCGCAATAATATTCGGATCATATCCCGGCATCACCGGCGGAATAAACCCAAACGCCTCATCTGCCCTGCCGTCAAAGAAAATATCGATATATTTTTTCCGGTCGATACTATAACTGATCGCCTGCCGCAGCGGTTTGTTGTCTTTCAGCACGGGATCCTGCATATTGAATGCCACCCAGAATGTCCCGGGCTCATCAAATTCCATCATGCGAATTTCCCGTGTGGTAAAGTCCTTGCTCAAACTCACCCCGGAAGTAAACACCTGCCCGAAATTATCCTTGGGAACCCCCGCCATATCCAGATA
This sequence comes from Anaerohalosphaeraceae bacterium, assembly GCA_039679345.1. Taxonomy (GTDB): domain Bacteria; phylum Planctomycetota; class Phycisphaerae; order Sedimentisphaerales; family Anaerohalosphaeraceae; genus Anaeroglomus. The sequence goes on along the minus strand of JBDKVE010000250.1, from coordinate 45,730 downwards.
CCCTTTAAGAAACAGCCGCCATCGAGGCTGGTCTTCCACCACAATCCGCCAAATCACCTTATCCACAAACGGCAGCGGCTTGCCCGCATCCTCCAGCAGTCCGGCCTCTTTATCACCCGGTTCGCCTTCCGTCGGATAATGGTCATAATAACGCGGATGCCGCGACGCTTCCACATACGCACCCGCCAGCCACCGATCCACCTTGAACGCCCCCGTCCCGACCGGATGAAACCCAATCTCCTCGCCATAATATTCCACGGCTTCACGGGCCACGGGTGCTGTGGCGATATACGTCAGCCAGAAAACAAGCTGCGGCCAGGGTTTATTTAATTTGATTTGCAGCGTCGTGTCATCCAGTGCCCGCAGGCCTTCGACAGGCCGGTCATAATCCACCTCCTGCTTGCTTTTGCAGGTCTTGGTATATTCTCTGAATTCATCCAGACCCACAATCCGCCGGTCCAGAATCCACCAGCTCACCGAACGCGTCTTGATATCTGCAATCCGCTTGAAGGCGTAGATGACATCTTCGGCTTTCAGCAGTCTGCCTTTACCGTCGGGAAAACACACGTTATCATGAAAATACACATCCTTGCGGAGGGGAATCGTATAACAGATGCCGTCCTCGGAAATCGTGGGCATGGCCGCGGCCAACTGGGGGACCATTTCATAAGGCCGCTTGAGATAATGATAATCATACAGCGTGTCAAATACATCCGACGCCACACACGTCCCGGTTGTATCCCGCACATTCATCGGATCCAGCGTCTGAACATAAGCACGAAGACGATGCTGCTGAACAATCCCCTCATTTTTTTTCTCGCCGCGGTCCTCTTTACAGCCGGATAAAGACACGATCCCGCCAACACCCGCAAGCATAACCATCAAAGCAATCCAAATCGGGTGGCCGCAGGTATTCTTCTTGTCTTGGGGGTACAGCCTGGATACTCTCATTGATCACGTTCAATTATCTTAGGGTTGGGCAGCAGGTTGTGGCTGAGCCGCGGGTTGAGCAGGGAGGGGCCGCGGCACAACAAGACTCTTGCCGGCCTCATCCTTGCCATAATCAAAATTCATGCGGCTCGAAAGCTCCCCTGCTTTACCCGATGCTCCAAACAGTGCCTCGTAGGTCTTATCAATCGGTTGATTCCGCTGCAGGTCATTTCGAAAACGGTTGTTTGAACCCGGAAGCATTTTTTCCAAAACCCCATTTTCCACCTCACAAATAACCGTCTCCAATTGATTTTTCGATGAGGCGGGTAAATTCGTACCAAGGATATGCCGCTGCGCTGCACAGGAATAAAGCTGTCCAAACCGTCCAAGCAGCTCCTGTTTGGATGTGGTTGACACCGTTTCAAAAATCAGCCCGCCGATTGTTTTTAAAATCCTTGCATCAATGGCTTCATCCGTGACAGTCCACTTCATATAGGCATTAATTCGCTTGTCTGCCAGGGCCACAAGCAGGCTGTTCCCTGAAGCACTTTTAATGCCAGCGGCAAAATCCGCAATATAAGGATACGCCAGATTGTCATCATATTTTTTTACAAATTCGCCCAGAGCAGTAATAATCTGTGCAGTCAGTTTCTCGTCGCGCGTGATATCGGAGGTTAACTGGGTTACGATCTGAGGGCTCGTTACTGCCCGAATCGCCCAATACCGAACCATTAAATCACTATGATTTATCCGTGTCATGGCCAGATCAGCCAGTTCCATCCGAGCCAGTTCCGAAATTAAAATCATGAAATTTCTTTCAATGCGGACTTTTTTGGCATTCTCTTCCCAACTGGCAATCGTTTCAAGGGCGGATTTAAGATGTGTGTCTGCTATTTTAATATACACCGAGGTATAAAAACTAAGTTCCTTATCCCCTTTTTGTTTGACCAGATCACGACGCAAACTGACGATTTCACCGGTATCTTCCAGCAGCATCATGGAATCAATGCTTTTCAGCCAGAATTCATCTATAACCTGTTCGGCCGCTTTATCCGGCTGAGTATTCGATTGGACAAATTGATTACGGACTTGTTCGATTTTGCTGGCATCAGCCGCCATCGCCGAAAAACTGACGGCCAGAATAATCATACAGGACACACAAGATATACTTCTAATCATAATACACCCTTTATTCTATAGTGATCCCACTTGAATTCCCTGTTTTGTCGCGGCTAAGCAAGACAACATCAACCACATGCTTCTTTGGGTCGCGGCAAAGTCATACCCGTTGGGTAGTCTGTAACAATTCCCATCTATTCGCCGGAATTACAGAAGTTCTTTTAAACCTCAACTGACCCTGTTTTTGCGGCCAAAATGGCAAAAAAACTCTGCGTCAAGATACTCTTCATAGCCGGACCTGTCAAGGCAAATCACGATAAGACAATAGGATAACTTAATCCAGGTCTGATAATAAAGACTTTTATTAACCGGATGAAATGAGATATAATTTTGCTGCCGGAAATGTCTTTTAAATAAGTTATTTGTCAGCGAATTATAGACGATTAAGATTTAGTACCGGAATACCCATATTTGCTTTTAAAAGCGAACTTTCTCATTTATTATAAGGTATATATATTCCGGATATGTTTAACTTACAATTATAGTTTTGGTGAAATGATTAATAGATTATCCATTTTTCATGGTGATAGCTCGAAAGAAGGATAAATGCTTAAAAAGATTGTTATTATACTTTTTTTATGCATCGTGTCGGCATATTCCTTGAAATATGTCCTTGCAGAACCTGCGCAGGATAATAAATCAGGAAATACGGATCCCAACACCCCCGCCGCGGTAGATTCGAACAATCCAAAAGAAACAGAATCTGCACCAAATAATTCTGACAAAGATGTTTCGTCAGATAAACCCGCCAATTCCGATCCAAACGAACCCAATATCAATGTCGAATCGGAAGAACAGGATGACATGACCCTGCCCGGCCAGTCTCCACTGCCGGAGTTATACAAAGCTTGTGAATTGATTTTTGGGCAATATGTCAATGATAACGGCGAGGTAAATTATTCCATTTTACGACGGAAGCGGTCGGATTTGAACAACGCCTTGAATTTTCTGGAAAAAGTTCATCCCGTCCAGATTTTGGCGATGAACGACGAGGAAAAACAGGCTTTCTGGATTAATACTTATAATTTATGTACTCTAAAACTCATTATTGACAATTACCCAATTCAGCCGAAATGGTACATGATTCTTTATCCCAATAACAGCATCATGCAGATTTCCGA
>JBDKVE010000250.1:0-37500 GCA_039679345.1 Anaerohalosphaeraceae bacterium | reverse complement strand
TTTCTCACCCACCCGATAGGTTTCTTACCGCTATCGAGAAAGAACAGTTTACTCATTATAGACTTTTCGTCAAGGCCTTTTTTGCAAAAATTTATTAAAAACTTCCACGTAAACATAACTCCCTTATTTTCAACCATTTACACAGTGAACAAAAATTGTCTTTTTCATCCCCAACCACGCCGCCTTCTTTTTTTCCATCTTCGTCCACGTTGTCTCACATGCCTCTTTATCCCATTTTTTGAGTTTCTAACGGCAGACCCTGGGCCTCTATCACGTAAAACGCAGATTCGGCCTTGACGGATTTGGAGCTAAAAGGTATTGTATTGAGATAGTGTATGGGCGGCTCTAAATTATTGATTTGAGCGGCAACGAGGTTTTTGCTCTCTGACTGCGTCAGACAAAAGATTTTTTTGTCCGCTATAATGAATGATTTAGAAGACCCCTTATGAAATATGTTCTATTTTCATCTGCGTATAAGACGGCTGGCAAGACATTGGGAATTGTATTAGTTTGACTGGTAATCTATTACATTATCAATACATAACATCGGATTCGGCCCTGGCGGACCTCACCGGCAAACTCCAGCAAGTTTCCACCGTGGCCGTGGATATTGAAGCCGACAGCTTTCATCACTACTACCCCAAAGTCTGTCTCGTCCAAATGAGTTTTAATGGACAAAATTACATCATCGACCCGCTTGTCTCCCTCGATATGAAGTTGTTCTTTGATATCCTGGCCGCCAAAAATCTGATTTTCCACGATGCCGGCTACGATCTGCGTATGCTGCGTCGCAGCTTTGGATTCGAGCCTGCCGGCGAAATCTTCGATACCATGCTGGCCGGCAAATTACTTCAGCTCGAATCATTGAATCTGGCAGGAATGCTTCAGCATGTCCTTCAGGTCCGCATCACCAAAGGCAGCCAGAAGGCCGACTGGTCCAAACGCCCCCTGTCGGAGCATTTACTCGAATACGCTGCGATGGATACCCATTATCTGCTCGCCCTGGCGGAAAGCCTGGAAGCCATGCTGCACGAACAGAATCGCACCGGCTGGCATCAGCAGATGTGCCGTCGTTCTGTCAGGGCCGCGGTCAACCATACCCCGGACACCAATCCCGAAAAAGACTGGCGCATTAAAGGCAGCAGCCTGCTGAATCGCCGTCAATTGGCCTTTCTCATGCAGATGTGGCTCTGGCGTGAAAAACAGGCTCAAAAAGCCGATTTGCCGCCATTCCGTATCCTTCACAACGAGCGTCTCATCGAGCTGGCAATTCAGGCAGAATCCCAGACCGAACCTGATTTCAGCGCCCTGCTCAGCCTGCTCAAAAATTGCAAAGGACGCCGTCTCGACTGTCTTGAGCAGGGTCTCGAAAAAGCATTCCGCATGGAAGCATCCGAATGGCCCCCCAAAAAAACGCCCACACGACAGCCGCGACCGGATCCTGAATTCCTCAAACGCATCGATAAAATCCGTGACTGCTGCAAGACGATCGCTGACCAGCATCACATTGCCATCGAAATTCTCATGCCGCGCAACATCGTCGGAATGATTGCCAAATCCGGCCCCGCCTACCTCGATGACTTGCTTAAAGACGGCATCATCGTCCAGTGGCAGGTGGATTTACTGAAAGAACCGCTCGAGAACTGCTTAAGATAATCAATGTCTTCTTTGTCCACAGATACCCTCAATTCTATTGACTTTTAATTCCTCTTTTGATAGAATCCCCTATACTCCAATGATGTTTCTCAGGGGGGACACTTGAGTTTCTCGTCAACTATGGATGGTGTAGAGAGCTCTTTTTTAGTTTAAAGAGTTATCTTGTCGCATATTTGCGGCATAAACCAGAAAGCGGTTTATTTGAAAGGTTACCCATTTGAGTTTTACGGGAAAAATCCTAATTACTGAAAAATCAAGAGCTTATGTCCTCCGCATTGCCGTGGTTGCCACAGTTGCCACAGTGGTCTGGATGTGCGCTCAGATGTGTATGACTGCCGCCGGCCCCATTTTATTAAGTACCCGTATCCCTGTTGAAGGGCAAACCATATCAACTTTACCGGATATGCAGACTGTACAGCCGGTGACTGTTGAACCGTCTATATCACTGCCTGAAGAAATAGGTCAATCGGAGGATCAGCAGCTTGTAGACCTGCTGCAGAATTGCTCAACGGCCGATGTTCCTGTGCCGCAGTGGAAAACCGTTCGGATGCGTGTTACGGCCTATTGTGCCTGCAGGCGTTGCTGTGGAAAATTCTCGGATGGTCTGACAGCGGATTTGCATAAAATCCGCAAAGGGGATATGTTTGTCGCCGCAGATAAGCGAATCCCGTTCGGTACAGACATGATTATCCCGGGATACAACCACGAACGCCCGGTGGAAGTCAAAGACCGCGGACGCCTGATTAAAGGCAATCGTCTGGATGTGTTCTTTAATGACCACAAGGTTGCTAAAAAATGGGGCACGCGATACCTCGATGTTCTAGTCAAAGTGGAAGAATAAAACACGACAGGGCTGGCTTAAAAAACCAGCCCTTTTTTTTACGGTTTACCCCCTTGTATCCTCGTGGCATGATTATTTCAAAAGCCCAATCGTGCCGCCTCATCTTCCAGGCCATAACGCTTCATTTTCTTATAGAGTGTGGTGCGGTTAATTTTCAGCGCATCGGCCGTAACCTGTCGGTTCCACTGATTGGCCTCAAGTGCTGCCTGAATAATAGCACGCTCGGGAGTCTCAAGCGCCTTTTTCAGACTCACACCGCTGTAATCCGATGAGGCGATGCGCTTGTTCTGACTGACAACCACCGGCGGCAAATCCTGCTCTTCAATATACGTGCCCTTGCTCAGCAGCACAGCCCGCTCCATCACGTTCTCCAATTCACGCACATTGCCCGGCCAGCCGTATCGCTGCATGCATTCTCGTGCTTTATCCGTAATGCCAAGTTTGCTGCGATGATGAATCTGGCAGAAATGCCGCAGAAAATAATCCGCCAGCAGTGAGATATCCACCGGACGCTCCGCCAGCGGCGGAACGTGTACCGTCACGACATTGATCCGGTAATATAAATCTTCACGGAACCGCCCCGCCTTGACCTCTGCGACCAAATCCGTATTCGACGCCAGAATCACCCGTACATCCACATTGACCGTGCGGTTGCTGCCGACCGATTCAAATTGCCGGTCCTGAAGCACACGCAGCAGCTTGACCTGCATCGCCGGGGTTGCACTGGAAATTTCGTCCAGAAACAAAGTCCCTCCATCAGCAGCCAGAAATTTGCCCTCCTTATCGCGAATCGCCCCGGTAAACGCCCCTTTGACGTGCCCGAACAATTCACTTTCCAGCAGCGTCTCCGGCAAAGCCCCGCAACTGACTTCCACAAACGGCTTGTTTTTGCGAGGGGAACGGAAATGCAGCGCCCGGGCCAGCAGACTCTTGCCCACGCCGCTTGGACCGGTCATCAGCACTGTCGTTTTGCTGTCGGCCACGGCTTCAATCAGCTCAAAGATACGGGACATCTTATAATCCTGGCTGATGATATTTTCCAGGCGATAGCGATTGGTCAACTGCTCACGAAGCTGCCGGTTTTCATCCATCAGGCACTGCTGCCGCACAGCTCGCTCCACCGCCAGACGCAAATCGTCATCCACAATCGGCTTGGTCAGGTAATCGTACGCCCCCATCTTAATGGCCTCAACAGCGCTTTCAATCGTCCCATATCCGGTAATCAGAATCACCACCGTTCCCGGATAGTTTTGCCGTGTCAGGCTCAGTACTTCAAAACCATCCCCATCAGGCAGGTTCACGTCGGATATAATCAGCGAAAACGTCTGTTCCTGCAATTTCTGGCGGGCCTGGCCAAGGGTACGAACCCCCTCGGCGGAATACCCCTCTATTTTCAGAAACTCACAGAGCGATTCGAGAATAATCGTGTCATCATCAATCACGAGAATAGCATGTTTGGGTGTCATTTCCGATTACCTTAACTGGATGTCAAACTCAGGCCGGACAAGGCAGGCAGACAAACCGTAAAGATGCTCCCCCCTGTCGACGGACATTCGACTGTAATAGTTCCACGATATTTCTCAACAATATCTTTGCATATCGCAAGCCCCAGTCCTGTTCCCCGACCTGCAGATTTGGTCGTAAAGAAAGGCTGGAAAATCGCAGTGGTCAATTCCGCCGGAATTCCAGGCCCTGTATCCTGAAAGTGGACCAGCCAGTTTGTACCGGCCTGTTCAAGCGTAATGGTTAGCGCCCCTTTGCCTTCCATGACATCGGCGGCATTCTTAATCAGATTGCAAAACACCTGACACAAACTGTCATTACGCATCAGCAGACAATGGCCTTCATAGTGTTTCACCGTACGCACGTTCAGGCCGGTCAGGACTGCACGCATGGTATCCAGAGCATCATCCACCATCTTATCCAGCGGCACAGGCTCCATCGCCTGATGTGTGCCGCGTGAAAATTCCAGCAGTTCAGAAATAATTCCCACCATACGCATCAGGCCTGTTCGGCTCTGAATCAGATAGTCGCGGGCTTTTTCAGGCTGCCCCTGCTCCAGAACCCGAATCGCCAGATTCAGATAGCGAAGAATACCATCGATCGGATTGTTCAGTTCATGAGCTACTTTGCCCGCCACTTTACCAATTGAAATCAGACGTTCGGCCTGAACAATCTCATTTTCACGCGATACCTTGTCTGTGACATCAACCAGAATCACCGCACCGCCTGAAATAACCCCATCCGCATCATAAACAGGAGTACATAAAATATCTAAAAGCCAGTTTTTACGCTGGAAACAATACCGGACAGAAGACAACCGAATATTTTTCCCTTCCCCAAGAACCTCTCCAAGAACCTGCCTCCACTGAACTTTGGAATCGGTTCCCGTTGCCAGCGACAGATCCACAGCCCCGCACAGCTCAATAAAACGCGACGCTGCCGGGGAAAATGACAATATCTCATAACGAAAATTATAAAGGATAATCCCCAAATCGAATAAGTCACAAACAGACCGCAAGAGTGAAGACATGTCGTTAACAGACCCCGCAAGGTGACTATCTGTTGCTTTTTTGCTATCCTGTTCAATGTTGGTGAACATTACGTCTGCCATAATTCCCTATTTAACCATTCATAGGTCGAAAAGTCAACATGAATGTTGATAAAAAACAACAAGCCGTCTGTTTTACGTCCGAAAATCATCACAGAAAACTACATAAGTCTTTATTTAAAAATGAAATAAAATCAACTTCCTCTGGGAATAAATTAATGCTATTACCGGCATGATCGATAATAAATTAGAGAATAATGTTTATTTGTTACATCGTTTTCTTTGGAAAATAGAATGGGCAACCTGCCGATCTTAATCAAATTCTTTTTAAGATATTGTAAATTATGTACTTATAACTTATCTCATAAACACCTGATAAATTATTGGACTTTGGCACAAAGGTTGCACTTTTCCACGATAGAAAATATCAAAATTTATTGCTTCGTTGCATGGAGGCAACAAAAATGGATTCAGACAGAAGAAAACACAAACGATTACCGCTGAAACTGACCGTATTATGCCAGAAAGTTGGCCTCAGTGACGGCCGCCTCTATTCCGGCAATACCATCAATGTCAGCCCCGGCGGAATGCTCGTCGAAGTCAATAACTCCCACCTCAGGGATGGCGAACTGGTCAGCGTCGAAATGACCGTCCCTCCCACCGAAGGTCTGCTGGAATACGGCGGAAGCTTTTCCACCTATGCCCGTGTCGTTCGGGTAGCCCCCTCGGATTATATGATTCGCCCGTCGAGTTCATTGGCCAGCTCCATCGCCATCGAATTCTGCGAATCCCCGCGATTACGGGTCTAACGCATATCATAAAGCAACACTTTCTTATTTGACATAGTGCATAGGCTTTATACAATACCCCTATGCGAATGTGTATTTATAGCCTGATAATCAGTCTCCCCATTTTTACAGCAGGTTGTCTCCAGGATCAGACGAATGCTGGTTCCGTGTCCACATCCGAACACCTTACGCTGCAGGATTTAGGCCCCGTCAAAACACCCGATTTCCAGAATCAGATCGGTTTTGATATCGTAACATTTGAAATCGGCCTGGACCATGTTCCCTCGCTCAATGAAGCAATCAAGTCATTCAACACCAAAAATATCACCTTCCAGAACCAGACTCTCTACGCCACCAACGGCATCACCGTGGGGCAGGGAAAGGCCCAGCGGGGTTCAGAACTGGTCAGACACCTTTCAAGCGTCGGCGCTGTCCGCATCGCCCGAAAAGTCCTGACAACACTCGACCAGACCTCCGAATTATTCGCCACAATTACCCTTCCGGAACAGCGTTATATCTTTTTCACCACTACAACCCAGATATCCAAAGCCTTCGATGCAGGCCATTTAGGGTGGATGATTAAACCTAAATTAACATCCAGGGCAGACACAATCCAGCTCCAGGTTACCCCTGCTTATGTGCCGTTGATCAAACTCCGACTCCCTCAGCCAGACAAGCAAGATGATTACCATGCGACCTATGTACCGCCTGGCAAATTCGATTGCACCCTCGAACAGGGTGATTTTCTCATCCTGGCCCCCGCCCGCGTCCCCACCAACACCACCATCGATGCCGTACTGTTTAATACCGAGCAGACCGAGGGCAAAATACACCTGTATATCCTGATATTTGCCGCCGCCGAACATTAGCAAATTGATCCCGTCTTTTGCTTGGAAAAGACAGCTCTTTTTTGCTATAATACTGCCAACCGGAGCGATTTTGTCCGCCTCATCGGGCAAATCTCCTGTATCGGAAAAAAACAGGTACATTACAGGCTGAGCAAGGAAAGGAACTGGAAATGAAGGTACGAATTGACGACAACTGCACCGCGTGCGGACTGTGCGTGGATACCTGTCCGGAAGTCTTTACCATGGGCGACAATAAAGCCGAGGTTCTTGTCGATACTGTCCCCCCCGAAATGGAAGAAACAGTCCAGCAGGCCGCCGACGAATGTCCCGTTGAGGCTATTTTGGTCGAATAACTCTTTTTTCGATATGGGATGTATCGCAGCCAATCCGGGATACCCACCGTGTAACACAGACACCGTTTCAATATCTGGTAATGGAGTGCTTCAGTGAACAATACAATCAGCAATATCCCCAAGCCGGTCAATGAGCCTGTCTATGCCTACGCTCCCGGCACAAAAGAAAGGGACTTACTCAAACAGGCAATCGCCCAACTGGAATCGCAGCAGCTTGAAATCCCCCTCATTATTGGCGGCAAAGAAATCCGCACCGGCAATACCGGCAAGTGCATCCAGCCGCACAACCACAGCAAAGTGCTGGCAACCTACCACAAGGCCGGCCCCAAAGAAGTTCAACTGGCCATCGAGGCCTCCCAGAAAGCCAAACACGACTGGGAAACCCTGCCTTATCTGCAGCGAGCCTCGGTCTTTCTCAAGGCCGCCGACCTGCTCAGCGGCAAATACCGCTATATCCTCAACGCCGCCACGATGCTCAACCAGAGCAAGAATCCCTATCAGGCTGAAATCGACAGCACCTGTGAGCTGGTCGATTTCTGGCGGTTCAATCCCTATTATATGCAGGAACTCTATAAAGACCGTCCCCTGTATTCCCCCTATGGCAACCTGAATTTCGTGGAATACCGGGCACTGGAAGGCTTTGTCTTTGCCGTAACACCATTTAACTTCACCTCCATCGGCGGCAATCTCTGCACCGCCCCCGCCATGATGGGCAATACCGTCCTGTGGAAGCCCGCCTCCACCGCCGTCTATGCCGGCTACTGGATTATGCAGATTCTCCGCGAAGCGGGCCTGCCCGACGGCGTCATCAATTTTATTCCCGGCTCCGGCTCCCAGGTCGGCACCCCCGTTCTCGATTCCCCGCTGTTTTCCGGCCTGCACTTTACCGGAAGCACCGCTGTCTTTCAGGGCATGTGGAAAACCATCGGCAACCAGATCGCAAAATACAAAACCTACCCGCGCATCGTCGGTGAAACCGGCGGCAAAGACTTTATGGTCGTCCACACCTCCGCCGACATCGACGCCACTGCCACCGCCATGGTCCGCGGCGCCTACGAATTCCAGGGGCAGAAATGCTCCGCCCTCTCGCGAGTCTATGTCCCCCGAGGCATCTGGCCGAAAATCAAAGACCAGGTCATCGACCAGCTCAAGACCGTCAAAATCGGCCCCATTCAGGATTTCAGCAACTTCATGAACGCCGTCATCGACCGCGATTCATTCAACAATACCAAAGGCTATATCGACCGGGCCAAAGCCTCCAAAGAAGCCAAAATCCTCTTCGGCGGTGGATGCGACGACACCACAGGCTACTTCATCGAGCCAACCTTAATCGAAACCACTAACCCCCGCTACGAATCCATGGTCGAGGAAATCTTCGCCCCCGTCCTGACTGTCTTTGTCTATGAAGATGCCCAATACGAACAGGCCCTCCAGCTTTGCGACCAGAGCAGCATCTACGGCCTGACCGGCTGCGTCTTTGCCCGCGACCGCTACGCCATCGACCTGGCACTGGACAAACTGCGTCACGCCGCCGGCAACTTCTATATCAACGACAAACCCACCGGCGCCGTCGTCGGCCAGCAGCCCTTCGGCGGGGCACGCGGCTCCGGCACCAACGACAAGGCAGGCTCGATGATGAACCTGACCCGCTGGGTCTCGCTGCGGGCCATCAAGGAAAACTTCATCCCCCCGACCGATTACCGCTATCCATTCATGGAATAAAACAGAAAAGGCCCCGACCGAGTTCCAGCCGGGGCCTTTTTGATTCGTAAATCCAATTCCTTCCGAATCGCTTAGCTGTTCTCCACCTCGCGCGACAGCTCTATACTCCGCTGCCGTGCCCGCTCAAAACCGGCAAAAAGCGTATCCCCCAGATTCAACTGCCCGAACACATTGACCGCCGCCTCGGTCGTCCCATTGGGCGAGGTCACCTTCCGCCGCAGTTCCGCCGGGCTTTCGCCGCGGGCATACGCCTGCTTGGCCAGCATTCCCGCCCCTTTGGCCGTCTGATAAACCAGGTCCTCGGCAATATCCACCGGAATCCCCATCTTGACGCTGGCCTTGACCATTTCTTCCATCAGCAGGAAAAAGTACGCAGGCCCCGACCCGCTGATGGCCGTCACCGCATCAATCAGTTCCTCCTTATCCACCAGCACCGCCCGCCCCACCGCCGAAAACAGTTTCAGTGCATGGTCAATCGATTCTTTCGATGCATTGGCCGAAAACAGCGCCGCCGCCCCTTCGCCGACCATCGCCGGCGTATTGGGCATCACGCGGATAATCTGACAATTGCTCAGCCGCTGGGCCAGATACGTCGTGGTAATCCCCGCCGCGATGGTAATCACCAGCGTGTTGTCGCGGGTCTTGCCCTCAATCCCATCCAGCATCTTCTTGACGTTCTGCGGCTTGACGCAAATCAGCAGCACCTTGGCATGCGCCACCAATTCCTCATTATTCAGCGTCGTTTTTATCTTGTATTCCTTGGCCAGAAAATCCAGTCGCTCCGGCCGGACATCCGACGCCATAATATCCCGGGCCTTGTACATCCCCGACCCGATGATGCCTTTAATGATCGCCTCGGCCATGTTCCCGCCGCCGATGATTCCAATTGTTTCCATGTGTATCTCCTAAATTTTCAGGTGAAAAGTCGATATAATATAACTAAATACCCATCCCCGGTAAAGCAATTTTTCCCAGTCGATACCTAACACATTTCGTAGGGGCGGACCTGTGTGTCCGCCCTTATTAATCACAGTAGCCCGGAGCGCAAGCGACGGGATTTATTTCTCTGAAATCTCAAATCTTCAAATTTTCCACAAACTCCCTCAATCGACAATCTGCAAATCATAAATCTTCAATTCCCCTCCATCCACCGCCCCGCAAACAGCGTCCAGTCCGCCATATCCACCATGCCGGAAGCATCCAAATCCGCCCCCCCGCAATCATTCGATGCCGCACACTGGCCCATCAGCCATCGCCCCGCAAAATGCCCCAAATCCTCCGCCCCCACCCCATCCGGACACACCCAGTCGGCTTCGGGTATCTGCCATTGCAGCCGCGGATAATTCGTTCCGTCACAGATCGACCACACAGACGCAAAATCCCAATCGGCAAAAGTCTCCTGCCGCATCAACTGCTGGGTCTCCAGCCCCATCCCGCCGGCGCTGTGAGTGATGCCGCTGGATTGAATATCCCAGAAAGACTGATTGGCCGTATCGCCTATCCCCACCAGCCCCCCAATAAAGTTCGGATCTGCGTTGGCTGTGATACGGCCGGTACTGTAGCAGTTACGAATGGAACCCTGCGCTACACCCACCAATCCTCCGGCAGGCAAAGGCCAGTCCTGGCTATCACAGGTTATTGATGCCCGGCTGTAACAATTATGGATTTCACCAACTTCTTGTCTTCCCACCAGCCCCCCAACATAAGATTCGTTAGACGCTATGGAAGTTACATCCCCCACACTGAAACACCCCGAAATCATACCGCCAGTTTGCACCCCTACCAGCCCTCCACCCCAAAAGGCATCAACAGAACTGGTGCTATAACTGTCTGTGATAACACCATCACTGAGTCCCCCTGCCAGCCCGCCGACAGCCCATCCGCCCACCAGTCCCGTACTGTAGCAATTCATAATACTGCCGCCAGATAGATATCCTGCCAGCCCTCCGATATATACATCACCGGCCAAGTAAACATTCTCTACACCTAAATTTCGAAGGGTTGCGCCTTCAGCAAATCCAAACAGGCCTACGAAATTAATGAATTCATTCATCGTATAGGTCAAATTACTGACTTTGTACCCATTGCCGTCAAAAACCCCAGTAAAGGGGGTATTAATATTGCCGATGGGATTATACTGCATGTCGTTATCCGCAGACATATCAATGTCGTTCGTAAGAATAAAACATTTATCCCAAAGCAAACTGTCATTCCCGAGCATAATCAGCTCTTCCGGTGTCGAAATTTGATACGGATTTTCCGGTGTTCCCATACTCTGTTTTAAAGTCAGAAAGGGATAGCCCTTATTAATATCAGAGTTCATTGCCCAGACATAATCTGTTTCATTCTGTTCTATTCCCCAAAAATCCCATCCAACGGAAGTAAAGGTCGAGCGTGTTTTCATCTCTGCCGTAGTTTTGCCGGTTATTTCTACAGCCCTCCCCCAACCTATGCCGTCAATTAATCCACTGGCTTCAATATCCCAAAAACAATTTAAAACGTTCTCTTCACTATATCCTGCAAATCCGCCCACATAGCTGCTGTTATCTCCCCCGGTAACATGACCAGCAGAATAACTGTTAATAATACCTGCCCCTCCCATATTTATATCTTGATATCCCACCAGTCCCCCTATATAACTGCCGCCATCATCGCCAATAACTTCCCCTGTCGCATAACAATTTGAAATAAAAGGATAATTCAAAACAAAATCCCACCTTTTAGCCTGTGCCCCGACAAGACCGCCAACCATGGATTTGCCGGATACTGTCGCATTACTGAAACAAGCATAAATTGTCCCATCGACCTGCTGTCCCACTAGTCCCCCAGCTAATTGTCCTTCTATTTCGTAACCATATTCTCTTATATAACCCCCTAAAGCTTTTATATTGCCCAAACTATAGCAATGAATCATTGTCCCATAGGCAAGACACCCTGCAAGCCCACCTACATTAGATACTCCTGCAACACTGCAATTACTCCAGCAATTGCTTATATTTCCCGAAACAACACCGACTAAACCGCCAATATCGCCCACTCCGTTAATATAACCTGTAACAGAGCAATTCTCAATGGACGATAGATTGCCATCCATTACTCCGACAAGTCCTCCTACAATACCACCGCCAACAGAACAGACATTGATATCTCTGAGTCTCACATTTTTAATCACGGCGTTGTATGCATACCCAAATAATCCGACAAAAAACTCTTCTTCGTTTGTATGACGAGAAAAATTTGAAATGGTATACTCTTTCCCATCAAACATACCTGAGAAGGGTATACCCACAATTCCTATCGTCTTAAACTCTATTCCATCACCTTCTGCAAAATCAATATCCTGCTCAAGTACAAATACTTTATCCCAGGTATCTGGAAAAAGCCCGATTTTATTCAACTGCTCTGCGGAACTAATGCGATATGGATCCCATTCCTCACCCATACCCGGCACATAATCCGATAAAGAATAAACCGGTAAATAGTCTCCTGCCATCCCCTCCCATGCCAGATGCGGGTAATCCTGGCCTTCGGATAGTGTCCATACTAAACCGTCATTATTCCATCCGATATAGGTCGCTGCCTGCTTCATTTGTTCTGTGGTTCTGCCTCTCCTGCTACCATTACTGGAAATTCCGCTGGTTTCAATGTCCCAGTATGAATTAATGCTTCCTAAATCTTTGCCGGATAATCCACTCGTCTCGGAATAACCTGAAATCAAACCAATGTTGTAGCAATTTTGAATCAATGCTCCCCAGCCTGTTATCCCGCCAACCTGCGAATAACCACTAATCTGCCCCGTATTGTAACAATCCTTTATTGTACCCCCCATTTGAATTCCCGTTATCCCCCCAATCGAAAAAGAAGGATTACCGTATTTATCTGTTCCGGTACCGATTACATTACATTGATTATAAGATTGATATACATTTCCATATTGCTCCCCCACCAGTCCGCCAACTTTCGCATAGCCTGTAATAGTCCCCGTACAGAAGCAGTTTGTAATAGTGCCCGAATTTTGACCGCCTGCCAGCCCCCCAATGATATTATTCCAAGTTTCTGCATTAACGCCTGTGATACAGCAATTACTATTACAGTGCGTAATTTCCCCTGATGTTCGTCCGGCTAATCCTCCCAAGTAAGATTTCCCAACAATATTACCTGCAACCTTAGCATTGACAATCTTGCCTTCACTCATAAAACCAATTAATCCGCCAACAAAACTGCCCTTTGTAGAAATATGAACATGGTCCAGGTAAATATTTTTTATGATTGCATCTTTTGAATAACCAAACAAACCTATGCAATCAATGTCTTGATTTGTTGTATAGGTCAAATGGCTTACTTTGAAACCATTCCCGTCAAAAGTCCCCATATACGGGAAACTGGAATTAGTTCCAATGATTTTATACTGCGTCCCCGTATAAGCAGACATGTCGATATCATTCATCAGGATAAAGCATTGATTTAGAAGTGCCGTATTGCCGCCGATGCTGTTCAACTGCTCGGCCGTCGAAATCTGATAGGGATTTGCCGCCGAACCATCGCCCGGATTGGTCGCCCAGTCATACCCCAGCGCCGGACCACTCAGACACACACCCAATAGAATCAAGATACCGTACCGCATATTTGCCTCCTTAAGTCCCATAAATATCATCATGCTAAATCTGATAACCAGTTTCTTTTATCGGCAAATCCGCAGCCCAGAATCTAAATTTTCCCCTCCCCGCCAAATAGCAGCATGGAGCGCAAGCGACATGATTTACTCCTTTCCAATCTCAAATCCCCCCCTCCCCCCCGTTCCCGCCAAACCTGTATTCCTGTACACTTGCATACCTATATACCTGTATACCTGTATACCTGTATACCTGCATACCTGCATACCTGCATACCTGCATACCTAAATATACAATCTCCAATTTAAAATTTAAAATATTTCTTATTTTGTTAGCAACTTGTCCTCCTCATCCGACATATATATAGGGCCTGCTCTGAAAAGACAGGCAGAAGAAAAAGGGGCCATACAGGAGCCACAAAGGAAGGATTTAATGGCATCCAGAAGGAGTCAAAAGAGTGTTTTACAAATCAAACCCAAATTCCATATTCTTGTATACCTGTATCCTTGTATACTTACATACCTGTATTTTACCAAACGAAGCCAATTCCAAATTCTTGAATCCTGGTATCCTTGCATCCATGTATTCTTGTTTTTTACCAAACAAACCCAATTTAATTTCTCAATTCTCCATTCTAAACTCTCAATTCCGCAGCCCCCGGCTGCGAAACGAACCCAATTATCCTGTTAATCCCGTTAATCCTGTCAAAAATAATAATTTCTCTTATCCCTCTGTGTCCTCGGTGGCAAAAAAACATGTTTTTGCAAAACAAAGCCAATTTCCCCCGTCGCGCCTATGTAGAATTGCGTTACCCCATGCGTCCTCGCGGCATAGAACCGGACCGTGTCCGGCGAAACGAACCCAATTTCTGTCAGCCAAATTGCTCTTGCAGGAAACCGCACGACGCGATATTCTGTTGATCTGTAACATTAACAGTCAGTAAACAAGGAAATAAAGATGCCCATATTTGAATATAAATGCTTATCCTGCGGTAAGATAGAAGAAGTTCTCGTCAAGTCCGGCCCCGACACATCCCCCACCTGCCCCACCTGCGGCAAGGAAATGCAGAAGCAGTTCTCCAGCTTCTCGGCCGTGGTCAAAGAAGCTCCCCACCAGCACTCCAGCGGTTGCGGCTGTTGCTCCAACACCGGCTGCCCAAAATTTGGCGGATAGAAAAATCGCCGTTACCGTCAGGCCGGTTCTGTCGTCAATCTAAAAAGACCAACATGGTCTAAAAACGAACTATATAATATTTAAGGAGTTTACGATGAAACACATGGCTTTTAAAGTGATGGTCATCCTTGCCGCAATCGCGCTGGTTGCCGGCGCGGCCGAAAAGGTCTATAAATGGGAAGTACACGACATGTCCCGTCCGGTACCCACAGTAATAACCCCAGGCACCGAAAACTTCCTCCCGCCGTCCGATGCCATCGTCCTGTTTAACGGCACCGACTTGTCGGCATGGCAAAGCTCCGGTGACGGCAGCCCCGCCAAGTGGAAAGTCGAAAGCGGCTACATGGAAGTCACCAACAAAGGCGGCGAAATCCGCACCAAGCAGACCTTTGGCTCATGCCAGCTTCACATCGAATTTTGCACCCCCGCCGAAGTCAAAGGCGACAGCCAGGGTCGCGGCAACAGCGGCGTTTTCCTGATGGGCAAGTACGAACTGCAGGTGCTGGATTCCTATGACAATCGCACCTACGCCGACGGCCAGTGCGGCGCCATCTACGGCCAGAAGCCCCCGCTGGTTAATGTCTGCCGCCAGCCGGGCCAATGGCAGGCCTATGACGTGATCTTCCATGCCCCCGTGTTCAAAGGCGATGTGGTTGAAAAACCCGCCACCATCACCGTTCTCCAGAATGGCGTCCTGGTTCAGGATAACTGGCAGATCGAAGGAACGACCTTCCATAAGACCCGCTCCAAATACGAACCCCATGACCCCACAGGCCCCCTGTGCCTGCAGGACCACGGCAACCCGATGCGGTTCCGCAATGTCTGGGTTCGCGAGCTGAAGGAAAATACAGAACAATAAAGAGAGACATTTACTTGTAACAGCCCAAAGCCTCCTCAGACCTGAGGGGGCTTTTTTTATGTCCCCAGATTGGACTTGCATTGTAAGCGGAGTTGGTCTATCCTGATACTGAATATTGATGTATTATAGGAACATGATTGGAAGACACTTATGCGTTTTGATGAACTTGGACTAAAGCCCGACATCCTGAAATCCCTGTCCGACCTGGGCTGGACAGACCTGACCCCGATTCAGGAACAGACCTTCAAGCTTGTGATGAGCCAGCGTGACATGATTGCCACAGCCGAGACCGGCTCCGGCAAGACCGCTGCCTGCGCGATTCCGCTGATTCAGCGGGTGGACCCGAATAAAAAGGCGGTGCAGGCCCTGATTCTGGTGCCGACCCGCGAGCTGGCTTTGCAGTATGTCGCCGAGATTGCTGCGATTGCTAAGCATACCCAGGTGGCGCCGTTTGCCGTCTATGGCGGCTTTTCGATGGAAACCCAGACCAGCAAGCTGACCCACGGGGTGCAGATTCTGGTCGCCACTCCCGGCCGATTGATTGACCTGCTGTACAACACCCCCCTGCGGCTGTCGGACGTCGAGACCTTTGTGCTGGATGAGGCCGACGAAATGCTCAAGCTGGGCTTTCTGGCGGATGTGGAGTTTGTCTTTTCGTGCCTGGTGCAAGAGCATCAGACCATGCTGTTTTCGGCAACGATGCCCAAGGAAATCAAGGCCCTGGCCCAGCGCTATCTCAAAGATCCTGCGGTCGTGGAACTCAACCTTGACCAGATCGCGCCGGATACGCTGGAACACTACTTTATGCTGGTCAAGCCCGGCCACCGACTGGATTCATTACTTCAATACCTGGAACAGGAAGAGCCCAAGCAGGCGATCCTGTTCTGCAACAGTCGCAACAGCGCCGATAAACTCTATGACCGCCTGCGGTCCAAGACAGACTCGGTTGAGATCATTCACGGCGGACTGGAACAATCCCGTCGAACCAGCCTGTTTCGACGGTTTCGCCAGATGCAGATACGGTATATGGTAGCGACGGATATCGCCGGACGCGGGCTGGACTTTTCCCATGTGACGCATGTGATTAACTACGACTTCCCGCGGCAACTGGAGGCATACACCCACCGCACCGGCCGCACCGCCCGCATGGGCCGGGAAGGCAAGGCGCTGACTTTTATTGTCCAGTCGGAGATGGGTAAACTGAAGCTGCTGTTTCGTAAAAACAAGATCGAGCCTCGCTGGATTGGCCAGGAACCGCAACTGTCTCAGGGCGGCCGGCAGCAGCAACACGGCGGTCGTGAAGGCGGCAAACCGTCCCAACGGCAAGGTGGACGGCGGCCCGGACGTTTTCGTAAACGCTCCAAGGGAGGCAATCGCGGCCCGCAGGACAATGCCCAGGCTCCAAAGAATACCGATACTCAGTAAACCATTCAGGATTGCAATATGAATTCTGTGATTCAGACATTTATCGAAGGACATAAACAGGTACTTGCTGATTTCGAGAAACAGGCAGGAGTAACCATCCCCGCGGCAGCCAAGTTGCTGATTACCTGTCTGAAGCTAGGCGGGTGTATTTATATCTGCGGCAATGGCGGGTCGGCGGCCGACAGCCAGCATATCGCAGCGGAACTGGTGGGACGATTTCGGCGGGAACGCCGGGGGCTGCCTGCGGTGGCGCTGACAACCGATACGTCGATTTTGACTTCGGTCGGCAACGATTACGGATTTGAGCAGGTCTTCAGCCGGCAGATGGAAGGTCTGGCGGCGCCGGGGGATGTGCTGTGGGCATTTTCGACCAGCGGCACCTCAAAGAATGTCATCGCGGCCGTCAAGACCGCCAAGGCAAAAGGGGCCAAAATTCTTGCCTTTACCGGCAAGAGCAATACGCCGCTGGAGCAGATGTCGGATGTGTGCGTGGCACTGAACGGCCCGACATCCACCGTGCAGGAAATCCATCAATTGGCATATCATATCCTGTGCGATCTGGTCGAAGAGCACTTTGCAGGTAAGTAAGAAATACAGAGCTTGAACAAATTTTCTCGGTCTCGGAGATTGATTGGGTATTGCATCGCGTGAATCATTCAACCCCATTCGGGGTTGGGGTGTGGTGGCGGCGTTTGGTTCTCCGGGTTTCGCTTCGCTTACCCGGAGCTATTCAGGTTCAACCCTGCGGGTTGGGATTGACAGGAATAAGGCTTTTTGATATCATGATTGTCACAATGAAAACAGGAGGAATTTGTTGACGTGTCTTCTTTGACAAGCCATAGCTGGAATATGAAATGGAGGATCTTTATGAAAAGTGCCTTTTTGCCTGGGATGCTGTTTATTGCCGGAAGTTTTATTTACACAATCATCCGATTGCAGCTTATAGGGTACCGCTACGATCGATATTTACGACAGAATCATTTCGACCAATGGAAGCAAATCACTACTGTGTTTGGAAACGGGCCTGGTCTGTTAAATAGTTGGCGAGCATGGAAATTCCTTTTTTCAGAGGAGTATTTCGGTGACAAGGAACTATTATTTCTTAAAAAACAAACGCGAAGTGCCTGGTTTTATGTATTTTCAGGATTTTTGATCTCATTAATCGCAATGATAGTGCTGGGCATTATGATGCAAGGATAATCTTTTCGCAGAGCTTCGATTCGCTACCCGGAGCTATTCAGGTTCAACCCTGCGGGTTGGAAAGCAACTAGACAGTGCAAAACAATTTGAATAATTGGCATGGGATCGAAAAGGCAACATAATTGGGATGGTTGTGTTTGGTTTTACGACCCGACAGGGTCAAATCCGAATAGCGCCGGGCACAGCCTGGTGAATGGAGATTATGAAGGACGACGACCCCGGATGGGGTCGAATTCAGGGAGCATGCGATACAATGACAACATACACCCAAATATTGTATCATATCGTCTTTGGCACCAAGGGCCATTATGGCAGTCTTGATCTGGAACGGCATGATACGCTTTGCGGTTATATTGCGGGGATTTTGAAACATAATAAATGTATGCCTTATAAACTTGGCGGTTTTATCGATCATATTCACATCCTGACCGAACTGCATCCATCGGCATCGCTTGCGGTGGTGGTGAAGGATATCAAACTGGCCTCGTCGGCATGGATCAAAAACGAGAAAGTATTTCCCTCTTTTTCAGGCTGGCAGGAAGGATATGGGGCCTTCACGTGTTCATGGTCGGTTAAAAACGAAGTGGAGGATTACATCGCCCGACAGCGAGAACATCATCGGCACAAATCTTTCAAAGAGGAGTATATTTCATTTTTAAGGCGGGCAGGGATTGAATTTGATGAAAATCGATTGGGATAAAAGTTCAACCCCATTCGGGGTTGGGGTGTGGTGGCGGCGTTTGGTTCTCCGGGTTTCGCTTCGCTCACCCGGAGCTATTCGGGTTCAACCCTGCGGGTTGGAATTCCGAAAAACAATAAATGCAAAAGAAGATTAAATACGGCCAGTTGCCTTATCTAAGATATAGTTTATGATTCAACAGAAAAATGGTAAATATGACAATGATGAATTTAAAGTTCTGTAGTGTCCGGGACGTGGTGAACGTGCTGCTGGTGAGTTTGGCGGCGATGTTTTTGGTCTCATGTCGGGTGCAATCTTCAAAAGTACAGCCGGTTGAAATGTTTACCCTCGTGCAGGTTTGCGATACGCAACTGGGATTTTCCGAGTATGAACAGGACAAGGCGTCGTTCCGACAGGCGGTTCGGCAGATCAATGCCCTGCGGCCGGATTTGGTCGTTATTTGCGGGGATATGGTCAACACCGCCGATGACAGTTCTTATACGGATTTCAAGGAGATCGCAGGCGGCCTATCCATGCCTTATTATTATGTGCCGGGAAATCACGATGTTGGGAATGAGCCGACACCGTCTTCACTACAAACCTATCGCCAGCGGTTGGGCCGGGATTATTTTGTTGTGGAACACAAGGGGGCTGCTTTTATCTTCGTCAATACCCAGCTTTGGAAAAATCCTGTGCCGGACGAATCGGAAAAACAGGACGCATGGCTGAAAGAAAGTCTGCAAAATGCCTCTGCCAAAGGACAGCAGCTCTTCATCGTCGGGCATTGTCCCCTGTTTTGCAAACGGGCCGACGAGCTGAATGAGTATATGAATCTGCCGAAGGAAAAACGGGCTGAACTGCTGGCGCTGTTTGAGCAATACAAGGTATCGGCGGTATTAGGGGGACACACGCATCGATTGACTGTCAATCAATACAACGCCATCCAGATGGTCAATGGTGAAACGATCAGCAAGAACCTCGATAATCGTCCTTTGGGATTTCGAGTCTGGCATGTGCATAATCAGGCTATTCCACAGCACGAGTTTATTCCTTTAGATCAGCCGACTCAGGCACCACAATAGATATTTCTTGACATTTTAGGCCGGAAATTATAGACTATTTCCTATCAGGACGGCTTTTTTTACAGGATTGGAAGGGATTGGGACAGCGTACTGCGTATATTATTGCGAGAAATCATGATGAAAACCCCTTTTTTATGGGTCGCGGCTTTTATCGTCAGCTTGTCGGTGTGTGCGACAGCGGATTACAGCATTTCATGGTCGGCCATCGGCAACGCAGGTGGGCAGGCCAAGAGTGGGACTTTTCAAATAGAGGGATTGGCGGGGCAGCCGGCGGCCGGTTTGAGTCACAGCTTTTCGAGGGTGCTGAATGCGGGTTTCTGGGCGGGCAATTATGGATGCACGGTCAACCTGACAGACCTGGCCTTGTTTGCGGAAGGATGGCTCTCGAGTTCTCAGGCATTTGAATTTGATATGGATGGTTTCGCGCTGGTGGCTTCGTACTGGTTTTGCCAGTGTCCGGCGGATTGGCTGTTGAAATAATTCCCACTAAAATAATCCCCATACTCTGCGGAGAAAAAAATGAATTTCAGCCGATTAATAAAGAGAAATACCATCCTGTTTAGTCTTTGTTTACTGATATCCTCCCTTGCCGGCGCCTTTACCTACCAGGGACGACTCCACGACAAGGGCGACCCGGCCCAGGGAAAATACGATATGTTTTTTACACTGTATGACGCGGCCAGCGGCGGCAATGCGGTTTCTGCGACAATCACGCTGTCCCAGGTGGAAGTGACCAACGGTTATTTCACGGTGGATCTGGATTTTGGGACCTCGGCCTATCTCTTTAATGGACAGCCTCGCTGGCTGGATATTGCCACAAAGCCATACCGATCGATACTCGTGCCGGAAACACTCTCGCCGCGGCAAAAAATATCTCCGGTACCCTCTGCGACCTTCGCCAATACCGCGGAACGACTTGAGCCGCCGGCGTTTATCTCCAATTATATTATCCGCATGGTCATCGACGGGACAGTACGGGGGACTTTTCACTATTTTAATCAGCTTGGTCCTGATACGGAAGTCGTCGAGTACCTGGATGGAGAGGAACGCATCCCGAGAAAAAGACCCGGATCGACTCATGCTCCCGATGTAGAACTAAAATGCTTTGCCAATCAAAATTCCTATCTGGAAGCGTGGTTTGCCAGCGTCGCAGCCGGAACCGTAGATCGCAGAACGGTTACTTTCTCAATTGTCAATCAGGATGGTTATATTGTCGATCGCCGGGAGATGCTGCACTGCTGGCCCTGCATCCTCCGCTATGATTATGAGCCGCGATTTGATACGGTCGTAATGACATTGACTCTGGCCACTGAACAAGTAAACCAACTGGAGGTTCCGACCATTCAGAAACCCTTTCACTGGTTTCCCGGCCCACAGCCTGTGATTAAAGGCCCTTTCCGACTCAGTTTTGATTCAGGAGAGGAATTGGTTTTTAACTCATTCAGCCAGGTCGGGACGAAAGTGGAAGTTGTTGAATACATGAATAGCGAAGACCGGATTCCCCGAAAAAGACCCGGGAGGACCATCACCCTGGATCCGACGTTTGATAGGCCCGTTCAGCAGAACACATTTCTGAAAAGCTGGTATCAAAGCGTACTGGATGGAGCAACGGTACGCTATTCTCCGAGCCTGTCTTTGAACAACAGCGACGGAACAACGGTAATTGAAGGCACATTGATAAATTGCTGGCCGTGCAAATTCGAGCCCCATTACGACACAGTAAATAAAGTCTTGAATGAAACGGTTAAACTGGCCTGTGAAAAATTCACATTGAATTGATACCCTGCAAAATCCTTGAATGAAAGACCATTGAGATGGAATTCAATGCGTTCAGTCTGCACAGAGGGCAAGTCCTGTCTTCCAGGGCTGTTTATTTGTCCTGGTTTTGGTCTCTTTCCATCAATTTTTCAAAAATAATGAAACAAGCCCGGTCGGAAACAGTCTCATTTAACAAGGACATCTTTTATGGTCTATATGAAGAAATGATATTAAAATAATACTTTAACTGAATACTTACTGATAGGAGATTAAGATGAACAGTGAAGCATTTCCAATACATGGCGCGGAAGCCGCTCCGGTTTGGGCAGGTTGTTTTATGATTTTTTTCATTCTCTTTGCGTTAGGCATGAATATTCTGATGCTGATTGCCATGTGCAAGATATTTGCAAAGGCAGGGTATCACTGGGCAATGGGATTGCTGACGCTGGTTCCGGTGGTCGGTTTCTTTGTCCCCCTGTATCTGGCGTTCAGTGAATGGCCGATTGAGAAGAAGCTTAAAGCCTATCCGCAGCAAACACAGCCCGGACAACCCGATAATTTCAGGACCCTATAAGGCGAGTTCTGCCCGGTAACAAAAACGCCAAGTTTTAGTGGAGATGTGAGATGAGGCTGGCGATAGTGTGGACATGCCTGCTGACAGCAGGTGTCCATGCGGCTGGATTTCTGGGCGGCGGAGATGTCTCGATGCTGACTAAAGTCGAGCAGGCCGGGGTAGTGTTTAAGGATGATGGCCAGGCGGAGGAATTAATCAAGTTAATGCAGGATAACGGCTGTAGCTGTTTTCGGCTGCGGCTGTTTGTCAATCCCAATGGTCGAGGCGGCGTGGTTCAGGACATTCCCTATACGATTGCACTGGCCAAACGCATCAAGGCGGCTGGGGCGGTGTTTATGCTGGATTTGCATTATTCGGATACGTGGGCGGACCCTGCTCATCAAATCAAGCCCGCCGCGTGGAAGGATCTGCCGTTTGAGGAGCTGGTCAAGACGGTCGAAAGCTATACTGCCGGGACTATCGCGGAATTCAAGAAACAGGATGCTCTGCCGGAACTGGTGCAGATCGGCAACGAGATTCAGCCGGGATTTCTCTGGCCGGAAGGAAGACTGGACGATAAAGACCCCAATTCATGGCCGCAATTTACCGGCCTGCTCAAGGCGGGGATTCGCGGTGTGCGGCAGGCGACGCGGCCGGAGGACAAGGTCAAAATCATTATTCATATTGCCGCCGGGGGCGAGTGGGACAAGACCGACAGGTTCTTTACCAATTGTCAGAAGTACGGGGTGGAGTATGACATCATCGGCCAGAGTTTCTATCCGTGGTGGCACGGCACGATGGATGAGCTCAAGGACAATCTGGCCAGGACAGCAGAGAAATTCAAAAAAGACATCATGGTTGTGGAAACGGCCTATCCCTGGCAAGATGTGACGAATTTTGAGGCACGCGCTGAGCGGCTCGAGGCGATGACGTGGGAGAAAAGTCCGGCCGGACAGAAGGCATTTCTGGAGGAGCTGATTCGGACGGTCCGCGAGACTCCTGACGGTCGGGGCATTGGGGTATTGTGGTGGTATCCGGAATCGGTACCAATGAAACAAGCCGGAGGGTGGAATGGTGGGATTACCGCCCTGTTCGATGCTGAGGGTAACGCCCTGCCGGCCATGAAAAGCTTTGCCGTGCCTTCTGCGGCACAATAGACCGTTTTCCTGTTACGGCTGGGGGCGCGAGACGGTGGCTTTAATGATCTTGATTTTGTTGCGGCCTGCGGCGGTTGCGGCAATCAGTGTATTGGGGTCTTCCATCCGTAAGGAATTCCATGCATACGGCTCCGTCGGGTTCTGCTGAAATGGTTTGGGCTGGACAGTCCAGGTCTTGCCGTTATCGATACTGCTGACGACGCCGAGTTTAAGGCTGGATTTATCGTCTTCGTCGGTCTGGAATGAGACAAAAATCGGGCCGTTTGGGACAGAGACAATATATGGGGCGACGGCAATCCGGCCGGAATCGGCAGGTGCATAGACTAATCGACGGGGCCCCCAGGTCCTGCCGCCGTTGGTGCTGCGAACCGACCAGGTACAGAACTGGCCGGCACGTTTGACGTTATGACCTTCCAGCACGACGAGGATGTCACCGTTGGCCAGCAGGGTTGCCACAGGCATACCGTCGCGTGAGCCGGGATGCCGGGAAATCACCTGCGGAGAATGCCAGCTCTGGCCGTTGTCGTCGGAACGCTGCATCTCAATCACCTGGTCGGTGCCGTCCACGTTTGCTTCCTGGGCATAGAAGACCAATAATTGGCCGTCTTT
This sequence comes from Anaerohalosphaeraceae bacterium, assembly GCA_039679345.1. Taxonomy (GTDB): domain Bacteria; phylum Planctomycetota; class Phycisphaerae; order Sedimentisphaerales; family Anaerohalosphaeraceae; genus Anaeroglomus. The sequence continues at coordinate 13,633 of JBDKVE010000250.1, read as the reverse complement.
TTTACGGATGATTTGCGGCTCCCAGACGCCGTCGGTATTACTGATGATGGTTGACAAATGCTGCCAGGTTGCGCCGCCATCCGTGCTGCAGGAAACGTTCAGAGTCTTAACATCGCCATGGACGATTCGGTAGGCACACAGGATATATCCATCGGGCAATTCAATCAATTCGCCATTGGCGGCATTGCCGCTGCCAAAAGAGGCCTGCGAAAGCGATGACCATGTCTTGCCGGCATCGGTGCTTTTGGAAATCCGGACACAGGTACCGGATGAGCCTTCGTTGGTATCATAAGCACACAGCCACTGGCCGGTGGACAGGATGAGCATGCGGGGATACCAGGTGCCGCCGCTGGATGGGGCAAATACAACTTGTTCTGAGGCATTATCCCAGTTGAGAGCGACATTGTATTTTGATGAAGATGCCGGAGTTGTTTGTACTGTTGCCGCCTGCACCACCGCTCCAATCCATGCGAGATAGATCAGCGATACGACTATTTTGTAACGAGTGTTCCTCACTGCTATTCCTTGTTGTCTGTGAAACAGGTTATCTCCCCTCCCAAACTAATTTAAATTGGGCAAATAAAAATCAAAGTCTTCCCGCGTCTCAACGAGGGTTCCTTTTTCGATATGCAGTTGGGCAACCTGAATTGACGATCGGCGAAGTGCATACGGCAGATTGCCGTTTTTGTCCAGAGGGGATTCGATATGCGAGGTTCGGCCGGGATGGGTGAAATAAAAGACATAGGCTTTGTCGCCCACGGTGACCACATCACCATGTGCCCCGCTGGGTGTATCTTCGGGGCGGCGGCTGGCTTTGTCGAGGACACGTCCCTGCCGTTCCCATGTATTTCCATCGGCGGAACGATAAATTCGCATTCCGGCCCATTCGTCGGTGAGCATCCAGTAGTACTCACCCAGGCGGAAGACGGCCGGCCCTTCGTGAGCCTGGCCGCCAATGGCCGGTTCGTCAGAACATTTCCATGCTTTGAGGTCCGTGCTTTCGGCAACCATCGTCACACTATCGCGGCCCTGGTCTTTATACCAGATACGCCATTTGCCATCGGCCATCTGAAAGAGGGTGCCATCGATGACGTTGTCGGACAGGAGTTTCAGGCTGCCTTCGCATTTCCAGTCCCAAAGGTTCCTGCTGGTATAGTGAACCAGCCGAGGGGTGCCACTCCAATGGTTTCGCACGCCGGGGATGTAGGAAACAAACAGGTGATAGGTGCCTTCGTGAAAGATCACTTCCGGCGCCCAGAACGTGTTTTTGCCCCGCTCAAATTCCAGATCCAGCGTTCCGCGATAGACCCAACTGCGTCCGTTATCGTCGGAGGAGGCAATGCCGATTTCATTGCCGTAGCAGTAGGCAACATCGGCCGTCTCGACATTGGCGCGGCGCTGGGTGTACAGCATCCACCATGATTTTTCCACATGATTCCAGAAGACCACCGGGTCGGCAGCACCATCAAAGATGGGATCCCGGAACAGCGGTGCAGGAGCTTTGCGTATCTGCTCGGGCTTTTCCGACTGAGCCTGTGTGTCCGAAACAATGAACAACCCCCCAGCCAGCATCCATACTATGATGATACTTTTTTTAGCCGTCATTGCGATATTCCTTTGCCTGTTTTTCAATAGAGATTCAACGATTTTGCACTATTGTTTATGTGGTTTTTATCCCAGGCTTCACGGATAACCCGCACCGCTTCGGCGATAGATTTACGGCCTCAGACCGGGTAACGGATTTTTATTGCCAGGCAGGATTATAGTCCGGCCAGCCATGCATCCGCAAATAGCTGCAGGTCGGCCGGATTCACCTGGCCGCTGCCATCCAGATCGACGCCGCCGCATCCGCCTGTCGCCTGGCAATCAGTCATCAGCCATCGTGCCGCCAGATAACCAAAGTCTTCATAAGCCACGCCATCGGGACATGCAAAATCTGCCGGAAAAGCCCGATTCCAATTCAAATACGGATACTTCACGCCGTTGGCACAGAGTCTCCAGATGTCATCCAGTCCGTTGGCAGTTTCGCCGACAAAATCCCAGCCGAAATCCATATAGGTTGACCGCGTCTGCATCTTCAGGGTGGTCTTGCCGTAAAGGTCTGTTATCGTGCCTGCTCCATCGCCTGTCCCCTGTGCTATTCCACTGGTATCCACATCCCAGAAACAGGTCTGGACCGTTCCAATTCCATTCTCGCCAATAATCCCGCCCACATAGGTATGTGATACAGAATCCTCAGAGGATACACTGGCTATAGCCTCCACCGTTTCGGTCGCGTAACAGGTTGATACCTGCCCCAACTCCGTCGTAACAACCACGCCTCGATTTCTGCCAACCACGCCGCCACAGGCCGCCCAGGCGGAAGAGGACACTGGGGATACCACATTCGAAGATGCATCAGAGGCCCCCAGGGCATAACAATTATCAATCGTGCCGGTGTTATCGGCAGCAATGCCTCCGGCCGAAGACCAGCAGTTGGCCTGATTATTTCCGGTCACCGACGCATCGGATTCGGCAGAACCCAGAGCATAACTGCGCGTAATGACTCCCTTTCGATTGTATCCAGCCAGCCCCCCCGCAGAAGACCACGCCGCCGAAGCCCCCGAGCCAATCAGGCAGCGGGAAACAACATTCCCTTCGGCATAACACATATCGAGTGTGCCGGATTCGTTCAGCGCCACCAGACCGCCGGCAAAAGCCGAATCGCTGAACGAATCGGCCTGCACAGCGCCCGTTGCATAAGAACGGACAATCGTTCCGTGGTCATTAATCGCCGCAAGACCGCCGGCATTGGCCGTGTATCCGCTGACTGTCACCGAACCGGAAGCATAACAATCAGAGATATCTCCGTAGTTAGTTGCAGCCAGCCCTCCGGCCTGTGATCTCGAGACATGCGATGTAGTGACTTGTGCGGAGGAAAAACAATCCGACACGGCCCCTTCATTAACCCCCGCCAATCCCCCTGCGACATTGGCAGCGCTGACTGAACCGCTTACGGAGCAATCCGCGATAGTCCCGTCTTCATTCCACCCAACCAGGGCGCCAACATAACTTTTGCCTGTTATAGAGACGCCTTCCAGTCTGAGCCTTTTAATCTGGGCCGGCATCCTGACAAGACCAAACAAGCCCACATTCTCAGCATTCGGCAGATGCATAGCCAGATTACTCATTTTGAATCCCGCCCCATCAAAGGACCCGATAAAAGCCTGCTCCCAGTTTCCGATAGGGGACAATACAACTCCTGTTAAATCCAGATCGGATGTCAAAACGAAAGCCTTGCCCCAATCCACCGAAGTCGTCGCCAACTGTACCAAATCCGCCGAATTAGAAATCCAATATGGATTGGACGGAGTTCCATCGCCATGACTATATGCACAAACGGTTGTTGGGAGTAAGAAAATCCCCACCAGAACAATAATTGCTGTTTTCATCCCCTGCATCCTCTGAGTATTTAAGTTATCCCGTCCTGTATCACCTGTATCAGAATCATTACACCTATAAATACGATTGTCGATACGAATGGTATTAGAAAATCTATGAAAAAGCAACCCCTTTTCACAATTGTATAATATACCCCACCTTCTTGTGTATATTACAATTCATATTTATGCTGTTTGTGTCATAGACATTCGCAGAATTACACTATGCCGGATTTGGCCATTACAAACTGGCAATATCCAGATTTCGTGCCGCGGCGGTTTCATCGAGCCGGCCAATCGGTGTTGTCACCGGGGCGGCCTTGATGCCGGCCGGATCGGCCTCAACCTGCTTGGCAATATCAATCATGGCCTCGATAAAGATATCCATTGTCTCCCGGCTTTCGGTCTCGGTCGGCTCAATCATCAGGGCCTCCTTGACAATCATCGGGAAATACATGGTCGGCGGGTGAATGCCGCGGTCGATGAGGGCTTTGGCGATATCAAGGGCATGTACACCCTTGGCGGCCTGTCGTGTGGCACTGATGACGCACTCGTGCTTGCAGACCTGCTCAAAGGGAATATCGTAATAATCCTTCAGCTTTTCTTTGACATAGTTGGCGTTGAGGACGGCATTTTCGCTGACCCGCAGAAGCCCCTCTTTACCGAGCATCAGCATATAGACGTAGGCCTTGAGCACCACGCCGAAATTGCCGTAGAACGGGGCGATATAACCAATGGAGTCCGGCCGGTCATATTCAAGGGCAAACGTGCCATCCGACCGCTTGACCACCACGGAAATCGGCAGGAAATCCACCAGTTTCGAGCAGACGCCCACCGGGCCTGCACCGGGACCGCCGCCGCCGTGTGGCGTGGCAAAGGTCTTGTGCAGATTAATATGGATAATGTCAAATCCCAGATCGCCCGGACGAACCCGGCCTACAATCGCGTTGAGGTTGGCGCCATCATAATAGGCCAGCCCATCCACCGAGTGAATCAGGTCGCAGATTTCTTTGACATGGGGATTGAACAGCCCAACCGTATCGGGACAGGTCAGCATAATGCCGGCCACCTCGCTGTTGAGTTCCTTTTTCAGGGCTTCAACGCTCATCAAGCCGTTTTTATCGCTGGGGATGGCCTTGACCGAATACCCGGCAATTGCGGCGCTGGCGGGGTTGGTACCGTGGGCACTGTCGGGAATCAGCACAACCTTTTTCTTGTTGCCCTTGCGGCGGTGATAGGCGGCCATCATCATAATGCCTGTCAGTTCGCCATGCGCCCCGGCCATCGGCTGCATCGTGAAGGCGGCCATGCCGGCGATTTCCCGCAACATCATATCCGTATCATAAAGCACCTGCAGGGCGCCCTGTGTCAGCATACCGCCCATCCGCAACTGCGGCAGCAGCGGATGCAGATGTGCAAAGCCTGGGTAGGCGGCGATTCGTTCGCAGACCTTGGGGTTGTATTTCATCGTGCACGAGCCCAGCGGATAGAATACCGTATCCACGCTGAAATTCCGCCGCGACAATTCCGTAAAATGCCGCACCACATCCAGCTCGCTCAATTCCGGCAGCGGCAGGTCATCCCGCAGCAGCTTCGGCTCAATATGCACTCCCGCCGGCACATCGCTTTTAGCAACCCGCAATCCCTGACGCCCCGCCACACTTTTTTCAAATACCAGTTTCATTGTATAGTTTCCTATTTTTTTGTGAAACCACAGATTTCACAGATTACACAAATTAAATATTTTTCCTTAGCCTCGAAAAGGCTAAATCTATTATTGCCCCGAAAGAACAACAAGTTTCATAGCCGGAGGCGTTCATTCAATTCGCTTTCTTCCAAACATTAAATTATGAATAAAACAACCCAGCGGCGCTAATATCAAACCCGGCAGCCATCCAATAAATATTCCCAATCCAAGTCCACCGCCATCAAAATCCCAAGGTTCACCTGTCGCTTTTGCTTCTAAAGAAGTTATTGCTGGAATAAACAATCCAAATAGAAAACCCAACACGCTCCATAAAATCCAGGTAAACCAGAAAGTCTTCTTAAAATTTCCTTTCCAGATGCTGTAAATCAAAGGAACAGCAAATAACAATACAAGAAACGACCATCGGATTATCATCAGAATAACATAATATTTATTCATATCTATTGATCTGTGTAATCTGCGAAATCTGTGGTTTCTCGTTTTTAAAGTATCGCTTCCAGTTCCTCAGCCAGCTTGCCGATTTCCTGCTTGGTGCGTTTTTCGGTCACGGCAATCAGCAGCGAGTTTTCCATGCCTTTATAATAGCGGCTCAGCGGGAATCCTGCGGCATAGCCTTTTTCAATCAGTCTGGCCACCACCTCGGCCGCATCCATCGGCACATCCAGCACCATCTCATTGAAGAACCACTTGGCCGGGAAGTGCGCCTTGACGCCGGGGATGCGGGTCAGCCGTTCATAGGCATAGCTGGCCTTGTCTGCACACAACTGTGCCGTCGTCCGCAGGCCGTCTTTGCCCAGCAGACTCAGATAAATCAGCGCCGTCATCGCACACAGGGCCTCATTCGAACAGATATTCGACGTCGCCTTCTCGCGGCGAATATGCTGCTCGCGGGCCTGCAGGGTCAGTACAAACCCCTGACGTCCCTGGGCATCCTGACTCCGCCCGACAATCCGTCCGGGCATGGCACGGGCATACTGCTTTTTCGTGGCCATAAAGCCCAGATACGGCCCGCCAAACGACATCGGCAGCCCCAGCGACTGCCCTTCACCGGTGGCAATATCCACCCCCATCGCGCCGGGGGCCTTGAGAATCCCCAGCGAAATCGGATAGCATGAACTGATTAACAACGCGCCTTTGGCATGAACCGCTTCGGCCAGATCGGTGAAATCCTCAATACAGCCGAAGAAATTCGGATTCTGCACCATCACCGCCGCCGTCTTGTCATCAAGGGCTTTCAGTATCTGCCCACGATTGGCCAGGCCGCCATCGTTGGTCGTCTCAATCAATTCAATATGCAGATTGCGCGTATAAGACTGAATCATCACGCGATAAATCGGGTTGACCGAGTTGTCAATAATCACCTTGTTACGGCCGGTGGCCCGAAGCGCCATCATCATCGCCTCATACAGGGCCGTCCCGCCATCATACATCGAGGCATTGGAGACTTCCATCTCCGTCAGACGGCAGATCATCGACTGGTATTCATAAATTGCCTGCAGCGTCCCCTGCGACACTTCCGGCTGATACGGCGTATAGGCGGTATAAAACTCCGCCCGCCCTGCCAGCGCCGGCACCGCCGAGGGAATAAAGTGGTCATAAAACCCGCCGCCCAGAAACAGCGTCAGATTGATATAATTCTTGCCGGCCAGCTCCGCCAGACGCGTGCGAACTTCCTGTTCGGATAAGCCCTCGGGCAGTTTCAGATCCTTGCAAAATAACTCCTGCGGTATCTCCCCGAACAAATCTTCAGGCCTCATCTTCATCTCGTCCAGCATCTGTTTCCGCTGGCTGTCGGTATTGGCTATAAAAGGCATAACATCCTCAAAAAAATAGTGGATTGAGAAATCTTGAACTGAACATCTTAAATGCCAAACAACTCAAACTGAATAATCAGACTTGTCATACCCACGAAAGCGGGTATCCAGCGTTGTTTAGAATTTAGAATTTCGTTTTTAGGATTTTCCCTTAGTGTGCTTCTGTCTCGAAAAATTTCTCATAGGCCGCGGCATCCATCAGGCCATCGAATTCAGCCGGCTTGGACACTTCAGTCTGAATCAGCCACGCCTTGCCGTAGGGTTCGGCTTTCATCATATCCGGGTTATCGGGGACTTCCGTATTGACCGCAGTCACCTTGCCGCCCATCGGAATATACATATCCGAGGCCGACTTGACCGATTCAATCACGCCGAAAATCTCACCCTTCTGCAGTTCCCTGCCGACCTGCGGCAGCTCCAGATAAACAATGTCTCCAAGCTGTTCAATCGCGTAGGCTGTCAATCCGATCGTATAGGCCTTGCCCGGCCCTTTTCGGACCCATTCGTGTGTTGGTAAATACCGTGCCTGTTTGTCAATCATCATAATCTATATCCTTTATTCAACTGACTCGAAAATATCTCGTGTATTATTCAAAAACCACTGCCATCACTGCAGCACCCGGCTTTAAATTCCGCTTGACTATTTTGGCCCCAAGCTTCTTGCCGCGAACCTCAACCTGTACTTCTGCTCCCGCGGTCAATTGGCAATCCACATACGCCAACGCCACAGACCGCTGGTCATATTGTTCTGTGAGCTTCTGGGCTTCATCGCATTTCCAATAGGGAACGGAAGTTCCACTGGTCACGACACCCACCGGACGCCCTTCAAAAAAGACCGGACTTCCCTGCCGGGCGATTCCCTTATCTACTATTCTCAGGCAAACAATCCGTTTTGGCAAGACACTGCTGTCGGAAAAATCACCTTTTTTATACCGTTCCAGTGCGGCAAGCTGACACTGAATCGCTGCCTTGCCGACATACTCTTTTTTCTCGCTATCGGCAACTGCAAACCTGGCCGTCGGACAGGCCAGAATCGGCATCGTCTTGCCTTCCGCATCAAGCCCCATCTCATGCCCGTACAGCGGCAGCGACGCTTCCAGCCGAAGGGTGTCTCTGGCCCCCAGGCCTATCGGAGCCGCACCTTTGGCCAACAGGATATCCCACAAAGCCCCCGCCTTGTTCGCCTGAACCATAATCTCAAAGCACACCGCTTCGCCAGTATAACCCGTCCGGCCGAAGAACACCTTGTGCCCCGCCAGCGAGGCTACACTGGTTGCGTTACGCTTCGGTTCCGGCAAAGCCCCGCCAGTCAGCAGTCCTTTGAGAATCGCTTCCGACTGCGGCCCCTGCAGAGCCACCATCGCCAACGACTCACTCAAATCCTCAAGCACCACGGAAGTAAACCGAGCCTTGAGCGATTGAAGATGCTTCCAGTCCTTATCCTTGTTTGAGGCATTGACCACAAGTATAAAGTTATCGGACTCAAACCGGTAAAGCCACGCATCATCGACCGCCCCGCCGTCATCCTGAGCCAGAATCGTATAATGACTCATCCCGAGCGGAAGCCCGCCGGCGTAATTGGTCAGCGCATAATCCAGAAATGCTCCGGCCTGGTTTCCGCTGATGCGGAATCGTCCCATGTGCGAGACATCAAAAAGACCGGCCGACTTTCGCGTAGCCAGATGTTCCTGTACAATCCCCGCGGGATACTGGATCGGCATCTCCCAGCCTGCAAAATCCACTATTTTTGCATGGGCAACACAATGTTTTTCATAAAGCGGCGTTCGTTTTGGTTGATTGGACTGCATTGTAGGGTCCTATAAATCCTTTTATCAATGTTTGAACCAGCCCCCTCTTTATCAAATCCGATAGCCAACGTCAATACATTTTGTACTTTTCTTGCCAATATCTCTACAACATATAGCATAATAGTGTTATTTTTATAGGACGATTCACTACTGGACATTAGTTTTTCCACAGCCATATTACAGACCTTCCAAGTCCCCTATTTGTTTTATTATTCACCTATCCTCATTTTTGACAATGATTTAACAAGGTCAATATTTCTACCTATACAATCAGTATTTTTACCTATTTGAAATTGGTTATATATTCAATTAATTCCCCTTTTATTAACAATCGACAATACAAATACCGTTACATTTTTATCTGTCAGGTTTGTTGTACTTTTTTTCACAGGAGCATGAAGAATGGCCAATACAGTAACTATTAGTCCTTTGACACGCATTGAAGGACACCTTGCCATCCACACGGAAACGGAAGCCATCGCGGATAGCAAGAAAGTGAAAATCACCGAAGCTCGTTGTGAAGGTGAAATGTTTCGAGGCATTGAAACCATCCTCCAGGGACGTGACCCTCTCGATGCCCAGCAGATAACCCAGCGTATTTGCGGAGTGTGTCCTATCTCACACGGGATGGCCTCACTCATGGCTCAGGAAATGGCGTATGGCGTCGCCCCCGCCAAAAACGGCAGGCTGGCTCAGAATCTGATTCTCGGAGCCAATTACCTGCAATCTCATATCCTCCATTTCTACCACTTGTCGGCACTGGACTTTGTCGATATCAAAGCCATATTAAAATATAACGGTGCAGATACAACACTCAAATCTCTGCGGGCCTGGGTAGAAAACGCCGTTTCTTCAAACTCCGTATTTCCCGCAGCCCCCTTCCTGCCGCGGTACGAAGTCAACCAATATGTCCCCGGCGATCAGGAAAACTGGCGGCTGATTTCAAATTATCTTAAGGCCCTGAAGATGCGTTCGGTCGCCCATGAAATGTGCGCCGTGTTCGCCGCCAAGATGCCGCATTCCACTTCATTGGTTCCAACCGGTGTCACCGGCGAAATCACCCTCGAACGAATCCTCAGCTACAAGAGCCGCCTGGACAAGCTGACTGAGTTCATCGAAACCGTGTATTTGCCCGACCTGATTCTGGCGGCCAAGGCCTTCCCCGATTACTGGAATATCGGAGCATCCTATGGCAACTACCTCAGCTTCGGCAACTTCCGCATGGAAGAAAAAGTCGGCCCCGACGTTCAGAAATTCTTCCCAGCCGGCGCGTTAATTAACGGTAAACTCGAATCCGTGGATACAAATAAAATCCGGGAATATGTCGGCAACTCGCATTACAGCAGTCCCTCCGGCCTGCATCCGTATGAAGGCCAGACCACCCCAAGCCCCGAAAAAGGCTACAGTTGGCTGAAAGCCCCCCGCTATGATGGCGCCCCGATGGAAGTTGGCCCCCTGGCCCGTGTCATGGTCGCCTATCAAACCCGGGGATACGAATGGCTCAAAAAAGAAGTCGATGAGACACTGGCTTCGGCGGGAGTGAAATTAGAACAACTCAATTCAGTTCTCGGACGGCATCTGACCCGCGGCCTGGAAGCCAAATGGGTCGGCAAACAACTTTATGCCTGGCTGAGTGAACTGGAAATCGGCAGCCCCGCCGCCAAAGAATTCAGCATTCCGCAGACCGGCAAGGGATTTGGTCTCGTTGAAGCCCCTCGCGGCGCCCTCGGTCACTGGCTGACGATTGAAAACCACAAAATCAAAAATTATCAGTGCGTTGTCCCGACCACATGGAACTGCTCTGCACGGGATGATAAAGGTCAGCCCGGTATCGTTGAAAAAGCCCTCGAAGACACGGTGATCGAAGATCCCAAACAGCCGATTGAAGCGGGACGTATCGTTCGTTCGTTTGATCCCTGCATCGCCTGTGCAGTTCATTAATCCATCAAGGAAATAAAACCATGAAGAATACCATTTTTACACGTAGAGATTTCCTCAAACTCGGAGCGGCGCTGGCCGCCTCCGCATCACTGCCGGCCGAAATGGCCAGCGTTTTTGCCGCCGGTCTTGAAAAAATGGCCAACCTGACCCGCATTGTCTGGCTTCAGGGACAATCCTGCTCCGGCGATTCCATCTCCCTGCTTAACTCCATCGATCCGGAACCGGCAGACCTGCTGACCCGCTACATCAGCCTCGTCCTGCACCAGAATATCGGCGCTGCTCAGGGTGATGTGTTCATGGAAACCCTCGACAAAACCTCTCAAACCGGCGATTTTATCCTGGCCATTGAAGGCTCCATTCCCCTGAACATGGCCAAGGCCTGCGTCATCGGCGGCAGACCCTTCGAACAGATCCTGCTGGATCTGATTCCCAAAGCCAAAGCCGTCGTCGCTATCGGCACCTGCGCGACGTTTGGCGGAATTCCCGCCGCCGAAGGCAATCCCACCGGCTCCGGCAGTGTTCAGGATTTCATGAAAAAACATAATCTGCCCTGGCAGAATAAATTGGTCAACTGCACAAGCTGCCCGGTTCACCCGGATGCCATCGTCGGCACATTCGCCTATATCGCCGCCAAAGGCTATCCGCAGGTCGATCCGGAACTGCTGACGCCCAAAATGTTCTACAGCAACTCTACCCATGACAACTGCCCGCGTTATCATTATTATGAACGAAAAATTTTCGCCAAACATTTTGGCGACCCGGCCGGCTGCCTGTTCAAACTCGGCTGCCTCGGCCCGCTGACGCATACCGAATGCCCCAACCGTCAGTGGAACAGCGGCGTCAACTGGTGCATTCGTTCCGCAGCCCCCTGCATCGGCTGCAGTTCACCGAATTTCGCCAAGAAAAAGGATTTCCCGTTCTATCGTATTGGCGAGCAGTCGCATGAAGTGAATTACACCGAAACTCAGCGAAAAGGAGTATAACAATGATGGGTATTCGTCTGAATCTCTTATGGAAAATTCTTCTGATTTCTCTGGTGCCGTTTATCGTTCTGGGGTTGACCCTGCAAAGCATCAATTACTTTATGGTCAAAACCAATTTCCAGAAAGTCGAAGACCAGTTCGAAAGTTCTCTGCAGAACCTCAGCACCAATTCTATTTCAGAACTGACTTCGCAGTCGGAACAGGCCGCCAAAGACCTGCTCCAGGAAATCAAGATTGCCATCGGAAGCTCCCTGCAGCCGGGCGAAGCGGCTAAATTTCTGAACCTCGCCCAGAAACAAACCGAACTGGAACAATTGCACGAGTTCTCGTTTTATGGACCGCAGGGCGAACTGGAGCTTTCCTCCAATCCGAATACCAACAGGAAAAATGTCCCCTCGGATGTGATGCAGCAGGCCATGACGGAAAAAGGCCTTGTCATGCGCGGCAAGGAAGAAAAAGATACAACCCTGCGATTCTACCAGCCGCTGTTCATGGATATGGACATGGTCCGCATGAATCCCGAATACAAAGAGGGAGATTTTTACGGCATTCTTTTTGTCGAGATGAAAAAAGACCGCATCCAGAGCAGCATTGAACTGCAGAAAAAAGGCATTGAAGAGGCTGTCGCCAAAGGGCAGGAAATTCACCATCAGGTCTTATCGCGCAGCCTGATTTACAGCGTGATTATCGGCGTCGGCTTCCTGACGGTAGTGACCCTGTTTATCATTCCGTTGGTCAGCCGCGGCATCGTCAAGCCCATGCAAAAAGCCATTGGCGCCAATATCAGCATCGCTGAATATATGTCTTCGGCCGCCAGCCAGTTTACCTCGTCATCACAAACCATCGCCAAAGGCGCCTCCGAACAGGCCGCCGGCCTCGAGGAAACTTCCTCCAGTCTCGAAGAAATCACCTCGATGACCAAACAGAACGCCCAGAACGCTCAGCAGGCCAATACCCTGGCCCAGCAGGCCCAGCAGGCTGCAACCGAGGGCGCCGAAGCTATTCGCAAAATGAATACCGCCATTGAAGACATTCACAAAAGCGCCGACGCGACATCCAAGATTATCCGCGTCATCGACGACATTGCCTTCCAGACTAATCTTCTGGCGTTGAATGCAGCAGTCGAAGCCGCCCGTGCCGGTGAAGCAGGCAAAGGATTCGCCGTCGTCGCCGAAGAAGTCCGCAACCTGGCCATTCGCAGCGCGGAAGCCGCCAAGAACACCGAAAATATGATTCAAACCTCGGTCACTCAGGCCAAAACCGGCGTGGAACTATCCGCCGAAGTCAGCAAAACGCTGTCGGAAATACTCAACCGATCCACAAAAACCGTGTCATTGGTCAGTGAAATCGCGCAGTCCTGTACCGAACAGGCTCAGGGAATTGAACAGATCAATCAGTCGTTGTCACAGATGGAATCGGTCACACAGCAGAATGCATCCTTCGCCGAAGAATCCGCATCCTCTGCGATTGAGCTGAACTCACAGGCGGTGAACCTGAAAAACACCGTGGACGAACTGGTAGCTCTTGTGGAAAGCTCTGCAAACCCCGCCGCGGAAACCTTCGCTGCGGCTTAGAAATGGAACGAAACTAATCCCGCCTTGTAATGGTGATCTTAAGATACACCGGCCATCACGGACCGGTGTATCTTTTTTATTGATCTATCTTTTGCCGGGCACATAGGCCTGCCGCATGTATTGAATATCATCCCCTTTTTCACCGGCCTTGGGGGTTGAATATTTCAAGCCGCCTGCGGCATACATCGCATTTTCAATGGTTGAAGCATCCACCCATAAATGCATTTCTGCGTGGCCATCGGCAAAGCCCAAAGTACCACGATCCTTGTGCCAGACGGCAATCGGGTCTGTCCAGGTGGGGCTTGAGTCATAGTCCATCAGCCATGAGCCCATAATCCATCCCCGCGAATCGGAATTCTCCAGGAAGATAATTTTGCCGCCGGGAT
>JBDKVE010000249.1:0-26227 GCA_039679345.1 Anaerohalosphaeraceae bacterium | reverse complement strand
GGGATTGGGGGATCCGGTGTTCGGGAAGCTGGATGCACGGATTTGCCATGCGATTATGACGCTGGGGGCGGTTAAGGGAATCGAGATCGGCAAGGGTTTTGAGCTGTGCCGGATGCGCGGGAGCCAGTCGAATGATAATATGGCGAATGGCGGGTTTGTGAGTAATAATGCCGGGGGGATTACCGGAGGGATTTCGACGGGGCAGCCGGTGTATTTCCAGATTGCCGTGAAGCCGACATCGTCGATAGCCAAACCCCAGAAAACAATTGACCTCGAGGGGCGAAATCAGCCGATTGAGACGCACGGGCGGCATGACCCGTGTATTGTACCGCGGATTATCCCGGTGATAGAGGCGATGACGGCGCTGGTGCTGTATGACTGCTGGTGTATTCAGGAGCGGATACGTCCTGCCGAGAAAAGGAGTTAGGTGCGATTTTGGGGTAATTCAAGACGCACCATGGCGGGTATTTTGCACGAAGAATTTTTCTTGAAATAATGGGGTGGGATTTGTACAATTTGCCTTTTGCGGCCTGCGGCGAAGGGATGACCTCGCCTGCCGGCGGGTAGTAAACAATTGAATATATAAAAAACGCCAATGTAGCTCAACGGTAGAGCTCTGGTTTTGTAAACCAGGGGTTGCGGGTTCGAATCCCGCCGTTGGCTTTTTTTTATTTTATGCCCTATGGGTGTTTTGCATTGATACCCAACGGGTATGATTATTCCGCGACGGCCATAGGCCGCTTTTATGCCGCGTGTATTCACGGGGTCACGTTACTCTAAGCAGCCGCGGTGATAAAGATGCTGAAAGCTGGCGGCTGATAGCTCTTTGGCCGCGAAGAACCGGGATATTTTAAGTAGGATCAGTAGAAAACAATTTTTTGATGTGTTGGTTGGTAAAGGTTTAGACTATGGAACAAGCCATCGAAAAGGCCGGCGCCCTGATTGAAGCGATGGGTTACATCCGCAGCTTCAAAGACAAGATTGTCGTCGTCAAGCTGGGCGGCAGTATTCTGGACGATTTGGAACTCCAGCGGAAGCTGCTGGTGGATGTGGCGTTTATGTCGATCGTGGGGATGCGTCCGATTCTGGTTCATGGCGGCGGCAAGGCGATTACGCAGGCGATGAATGATTCGGGGCTGGAGCCGGTGTGGGTTCAGGGCAGACGCTATACCGACGAGCGGACGCTGGCGATTGCCGAACATGTGCTGGTGCATAAGATGAACACGCCGATGTGTCAGATTCTCAATGAGCTGGGATGCCGGGGCATGGGGATGCATTCGCTGAGCAGTTGCGTGGTGTTTGCCGAACCGCTGCGGTTAGTCAGTGACGATGGACGCAAGATTGACCTGGGGCTGGTGGGTGAGGCCACGGAAGTCAACGGCGAACTGCTCAAGACCCTGTGCCAGTCCGGCGTGATTCCGGTCATTGCCCCGATTGCACGGGCCAAGATGGGCGGCACCAAGCTGAACTGCAATGCCGACACGGTAGCGGGCAAGGTGGCCGCGGCGGTGCAAGCGGAAAAGTTCGTGGCGCTGTCCGACACACATGGGATTCTGAAAGACATCAACAACCCGGAAAGCCGGATCTCGAGCGTCAGTGAGGCGGAAATCAACGCGATGATCAAAGACGGCATTATCAACAAAGGAATGCTGCCCAAAGTCGAATCGTGCCTGATCGCGCTGGAAGGCGGAGTCAAGAAAGCCCATATCATCGACGGCAGATTTCCCCATTCGCTGCTGCTTGAAATTTATACGGACAAAGGTGTTGGAACACAGATCATAAAATAACAAATCAAATATCAAAATAATGGACTCCGCCTACAGGCGGATTAAAGATAATGAATACGCAAGAGGTTATTACACAATTTAATCAGTATGTGATCGGGAATTACGGCCGGCTGCCGCGGGTGATTACGCGGGGCGAGGGCAATTATTTATATGATTTGGACGGCAATAAAATCCTGGATTTGTTTCCGGGATGGGCTGTCAGCGGCATCGGGCATTGCCATCCGAAGGTTGTCGAGGCGATCCGCCGGCAGGCCGGAGAATTGCTGCATATCGACAATACGTTCTATACGATTCAGCAGGGCCAGTTGGCCAAGCTGCTGTCGGAACGGGCGTTCGGCGGCAAGTGCTTTTTCTGCAACAGCGGCGCGGAGGCTAACGAAGCGGCGATGAAGCTGGCACGCAAATACAACGCCGGCAAGAAGCGATACAAGTTTATTACCGCCGAACGGAGCTTTCACGGGCGGACGTTCGGGGCGGTGACGGCGACGGCACAGCCGAAATACCACGAAGGATTTATGCCGCTATTGGCGGGATTTGAATATGTCCCGTTCAACGACATTGACGCACTGACCAAAGCGTTCAGCGATGAAGTCTGCGGCGTGCTGATTGAGCCGATTCAGGGTGAAGGCGGTGTCCGCGAGGCGACGCCGGAGTACATGCAGACGATCCGGGACCTGTGCGATGAATCCGGGGCGCTGATGATTCTAGATGAGGTGCAGACGGGGATGGGACGGACGGGCCGGTGGTTCGGGTATCAGCATTATGAGGTGGTGCCGGATATTATCACGCTGGCCAAGACGCTGGGCGGCGGGGTTGCCATCGGGGCCATCGTGGCCAAGCCGGAGATTGCAGCGGTGCTGGTGCCGGGGACTCACGCCTCGACATTCGGCGGCAATCCGCTGGCGTGTGCGGCAGGCATTGCGACGATAGAGGCCATTGAAGGCGATAAGCTGATTGATAATGCCGTGCGGATGGGACAGTACGCCACGGACAAGCTCAATGCTCTCAAGCAAAAGTTCCCCATCATCCGGGAACTGCGGGGTAAAGGATTGATGATTGGTATTGAACTGACTGTACCGGGCGGCACGATTGTCAGCAAATGCCTGGAGCAGGGATTGCGAATCAACTGTACGCAGGGCAATATCCTGCGGTTTATGCCGTCGATGACCATTAGCACCGAAGAAATCGATCAGGCAATTGGTATTCTGTCAAATGTTCTTGAAACAGAGGGATAAGATTATGAAAAGCTTCCTTTCGATCCGGGATTGTACGAGCCAGGAGCTGCTGGAGCTGCTGGATTTAAGCATCCGCCTTAAGAAACTGTATCAGAGCGGCAAGCGGGATTTATGTCTGACGGGCAAGACCCTGGCGATGCTGTTCGAGAAGACCAGCCTACGGACGAGAGTGAGTTTTCAGGTGGCCATGCAGGACCTGGGCGGCAATTCCATTTATCTGAAACCGGAAGATATCGGGATTATCGGGCAGCGCGAGCCAGCCAAGGATATGGCACGCGTGTTTTCGCGGTATGTCAGCGGGATTATGGCCCGGACGTTCAAGCATGATACGATTATCGAACTGGATCGCTGGGCGACGGTGCCGGTGATTAACGCCCTGTCAGACTGGTCGCACCCCTGCCAGGCGATGGCGGATATGCAGACGGCGATGGAACATTTCGGCAAGCTGAAGGGGTTGAAGCTGGCTTATATCGGAGATGGCAACAATGTCGCCCGGTCATTAGCGTTTGCCTGTGCGAAGCTGGATATGCAGTTTGTAATTGCGGCTCCGGCAGGCTATGAGCTGGATCAGGAGACGCTGGATACAGCCAATCAAATCAGCCCCGGGTGTGCGACGCAGATTCGCAACCCGATGGATGCGGTCAAGAATGCCGATGTGCTTTATACGGACACGTGGGTCAGCATGGGCCAGGAGGCCGAGAAAGAACAGCGCATTCGAGATTTTCAGGGATACCAGATTAACGACGCCCTGCTGGCGGCGGCGCCGAAGCGGGCCAAGGTGATGCACTGCCTGCCGGCGTATCGCGGGTATGAGATTACCGATGCGGTATGCGAGTCGACCCAGTCGGTAATTTTTGACGAGGCGGAAAACCGTCTGCACTTCCAGCGGGCACTGCTGAAGAAACTGCTGAGCAAGTAATCGGCCAATAATATGAAGCATACGATTTTAGTCGCGACGACCAATCCGGGCAAGATGCGGGAGCTGGCGGAGATGTTTTCGGAACTGGCCGGGGAGATTGAGTGGCACAGCCTGCGGGATTATCCGGCGACAACCGAGGTGGAGGAGGACGGGGCGTCTTTTGCCGACAACGCGGCCAAGAAGGCACTGGGATACGCAAGACAGACCGGACTTTGGACGATTGCGGATGATTCGGGTCTGGTGGTGGATGCCCTGGACGGACGGCCGGGGGTACACAGTGCCCGGTTTGCGACCGAAGGCGTCGGGAAACTGCCGCGGCAGGAGCAGGATGTGCTGAATAACCGGAAGGTGCTGGGGCTGCTGAAAACGGTTCCTCAGGATAAACGGTCTGCACGGTTTGTCTGCTGTATGTGTCTGGCCAGCCCGGCAGAGATATTGATTCAGACCGAAGGGAAAATCGAGGGGCAGATTATCGATACACCGCGGGGAGACAACGGTTTTGGATATGATCCACTGTTTTATGTACCCAAGCTGGGCAAAACGACTGCGGAACTGAGCAGTGAGCACAAAAACACCATCAGCCATCGCGGGCAGGCGGCGGCACAGATGAAGCCCGCCCTGCGAGAGCTTCTGAAACTTTCATAAGCTGACACAATCAATGTTTTTATAAAAATGATGGACAATTTCTGTTTTTGTCGGGTACAATATCGCCCTGATAAATCAAATTTAGTTGATGGAGACGGAGGTTATGTTGGATTTTTTGTTTGGCGATTTTCTGGGCAATGAACGCCCGTTAAGCTGGGTATTGCAGTTCTGGCCGGTGCTGGTCAGTTCGTGGGTATTTGCGCTGGCAGCAACATGGCTGTGCAAGAAGATCGCCATCAAGCTGGGCATTGTGGACAAACCCAACAGCACCGTAAAAACGCATAAGGAGCCGGTGGCGTATCTGGGGGGCGTGGGGATTCTAGTGGGATTGGTTGTGGGGGTGTTTGCAGGCATCGCAATTATTCAAGGGCAGGAGGGCTTTGATATCAGCCTGCGATGGCTTTTGGGGATTCTGGGGGGGGCAGCAATTGCGTGCTTTGTGGGACTTGTGGATGATATTCTGGATATCAAGCCGTGGCAGAAGATGCTGGGGCAGGTGGTGGCGGCGATGGTGCTGCTGGCAGTCGGGATCCGGCCAAGCCTGAGTATCATCGCTAAGTTTATGGGGATTCAACTGACGCCGGGAATGGAATTAATGCTGGGGATACCGATTGTCATTTTCTTTGTTCTGGGAGCAACCAATTCATTGAACCTGCTGGATGGACTGGACGGGCTTTGCGGGGGCGTGACTGCAATCATTACACTGGGGATGCTGTTTCTGGCGATTCATCTTTCGACCTGGCGGCTCAGCGATGAAGGCGACCCGGTTCGCATGACCATTTGCCTGGGGCTGACCGGAGGAGTGCTGGGGTTTCTGCCGTTCAATCGGCATCCGGCCAAGATATTCATGGGGGATGCGGGGAGTCTGCTATTGGGATTTGTCTGTGCGACACTGATGATTCTGTTCGCTGAAGACGTGCCCCGCTGGTGGATGGCGTCGATTGTCATCTTCGGGCTTCCGATTCTGGATACGGCGACGGCGCTGGTGCGGCGGCTGCTGAATAAACGGCCGCTGTTTGTCTCCGACCGGGGACATATTTATGACCAGTTGATGGACCACGGGCATTCGCTGAAACGCAGTGTGGCGATCTGTTATGGGCTTGCGGGACTCTATGCGGCAATTGGTATTCTGATGAGCCAGATACGGACGCGGTATGCACTGATTGTTTATCTGGTTGTCATTATCATATCCGCCATGATTATCTGGAAGAAGGGCTTTTTGAAGATGGAGGGGCTGCGCGGGGTGGCGAAAAAGAATTGAGAATGAAAACATTATCAAGAGATTCGTTCTCTTGTTGATTATTGATGGGGAAGCATTGCCTAAAACTTCAAATTATACTGTTGCCAAAAAAAGTCTGATACATTCATGTCACTCCCGGGTGATTATGTGTCTGTGCAACATAGATATTGCTGGTACAGCCGTGACTATCCACTTGAGTGATTAATTTAAAGCCATTTTTTTGATATAGTCGATTGGCTGTCTGATTCGCTTCGGCTACCAGAACTTTGACTTGCGGGATTCCACGACGGCGACATTCTTCAAAACCATAATTGATTAATTGCCCTGCCAGTCCTTTGCCGCGGCAGCTATTAGAGACCACTATCGATAAGAGTTCGGCCTGGGGCAGATTCAGCTTTTCCGTTTTTCCAGGGTAAAAGATATTCTGGACAATCTTTTTTATGGTTTTGATCGAAAACAGGCGGGGCAGGAGTATTGCTATGAGTTTTATACCATGCCCCCGCAAAACGGTCTTATATAATTGCTTGAGATTTGTGGTAAAAGCTATAAATCCCACGACGTCGCCCTTTTCACAGGCTACAAATCCGAATCCTTCGGAGCTTTGACTGATAGATGCATACAGTTCCGCCAAAAATGAACTGCCAAGCGAACTGAGAAAGCCGGTTGGAATGCCCTCCTGATGAAGCCGGGCAACGGCCTGTGCATGTTCAGGTTTTAACACGATCACTTGCATGTCATTCATAATCTATCTTGTTCATTTTGCCACTAAAGCAGGGAGAATACCAACTATCTTTACTTCTCGGGGATTAATATTAAGACTAAAGTTTACTTACTCATCAACCAGGCTGGTTATTGAAAACCGCTGAAACCAGATTTATCGGATTTGCGGCAGGATATTGTTTTGAAAATGGCTTTGTTTGGTAATTTTTCCTTTTGAGCGGTTCAATGTGTTGCATATTGTCTCAGGCTGCGGGCAATACCATTTTATTGGTTATTGAAAATCGCCGGAATATTGTATTTAAGCACGGAGGCCTAAACGACAATGGCTGCCAGCTTTCAGCCATTAAATCTGTGTTCAATGGTAAATGTTTAAATGTCAGTGTTAACCACGGAAGACACAAAAAAAGCCGTTAGAAGGTGTCAGATTTCAGTTAATAATGGATTCCCGCATCCCCGCCCGCGCAGGAACAAGTTCTGCGGAAATGGCATTTTTTTTTAATGATTCGAACTCACAATTTACTGGAATTGTCAAATCACGTCGCTTGCGATCCATGCTGCTGCAGATCATATTGGATAGATGGGGCTCAAGCACTATTTAACGATCAAAGCCGATGATAAAGACGACGTTGGTGGTGGCGGAGCCGCCAAGGTTGAGGGTGGCGACACGTTTGGCATTGGGGATCTGATAGTCCCCTGCTGTGCCGGCCGTCTGCTTATAGGCATCGAGTAACTGACGGACGCCGGTGGCCCCGACGGGATGGCCGCAGCCGATGAGACCGCCGGAGGGATTGATGGGTAATCTGCCGCCGGGGGCGATAATGCCCGCTTCCACGGCCTGCCAGGATTTTCCAGGTTCGGTCAGGCCGAAATGGTCGATAGCCATGTATTCCGAGGTGGTAAAGCAGTCATGGGTTTCGATGGCCGACAACTGCCAGCAGGAATTCAGGCCTGCCCGCTGCATGGCATCGGTGATGGCCTTGCGGGTCCAGGGCAGGATGTAAGGGTCGTTTTGGGAATCATCCACTTTGACAGCAAATTCTATCGGAGCAGTGGTGTTGCCCCAGCCGAGCACCCGCGGCAGAGCATCCAGGCTGATGCCGCAGCGATTGGCATAATCGGCGGCGAATTTTTCGGAGGCCATGTAGATGATCGCGGCGCCGTCGGTGACCTGAGAGCAATCAGTCACTTTGATTCGCCCGCTGATGGCGGGATTATACTGGCCGGTGCCGCAGGCGTGGTCATAACTCATATACCAGTCGCGGGTCTGGGCGTTGGGGTTCCGACGGGCGTTGGCGTAGTTGATCTCGGCAATGCGGGCCAGATGTTCGGCCTTGAGGCCATAGCGTTTATCGTATTCATCGCCGAGTTTGCCGAACAGCTTGGGGAAGGGAAATTCGACGCCTTTGGATTCCCGTTCATACCACGCGGCGGTGCCGAGAAAATCGCCGCCTTTGGCAGAATCGACATTCTTCATCTGCTCGACACCCACCACGGCAATACAGTCGTACAGGCCGGCCTGAATATGGGCCATGGCCGATAAGGCGGCGACTCCGCTGGAGGCACAGGCGGCTTCGTAACGACAGGTCGGCAGACCCTTAAAGGCCGGGTCGAGTTCAACAAAGAATGCGCCGAGATGCCCCTGCATACAGTACAGCTCCGCAGCGAAATTGCCGACAAAGGCTGCACGGATGTCGGCAGGCTTGATTTTTGTGCATTCGAGACTGCCCTCATACGTCTCGCGGATCATCGCGGAGATATGCTTTTTTTCACGTGCCCAGTTGCGGGCGAAATCGGTTTGAAAACCACCAAGAAGAAAGACGTTAGTACTCATTTTTATCCTTTTGGTAAAAGATAATTATCTATACCACGAAAAACACAAATATTTTTTTGCCTCAGAGGACACAGAGAACTCAGAAATAAGTTAAGTTATCCGGCGATGAAGTATTTGCCGGCGTTGAAGTAATATTTTTCCCATGTCGTATCGGTTCGCAGGGTCTGCGGGACGGCCAGGTCGGCGGACTGGACCAGCTCGACCGCCCTTTCGGCGCCGCCGATCATGTTGACCAGCAGGCTGGGGCAGGCCCAGTGGAAGCCGGAGGACATCACCTTATCAATGCCTTCGATGCCGTATTTTTCGTCCGTGACCTGGCCAATCAGGCTGTAGGCATAGGCGATATAAGTGGCCAAGATTTCATGGACAACGCGGGCTTCGGTGCCGGAGGCCTGGAGGATTCCTTCGAAAGCCTGGCGATACAGGCCAATGCGGATCTGGTTTTTGGCTTTTTCGACGAATTGGATATGGGGGCCGAAGCCAGGGATATAGTTCTCGGAGGCGGGGTCATAATAAAGAAACTGACCGCTGTCGAGTTTTTTGAAGAAACCGCCGTTGGCACGGGTTTTGTTGCCGAGACGGCCGGCGGCGATCATGGAATCGATATAGGCCGGAATGACCAGCTTGTTGTGCATGGCATCCTGAGTGTAGTTTTGAAGACTGAGTAGAATGGCCTTGTGGATATCCAGACCCACCAGGTCTATTGTTGCCAGCGGGGGCAGGAGGCGGCCGGTATAAGGGCCAATGAGATAATCCATCATTTCCACGCCGAACTGGCGGACCAGCTCGGTAATCCGGGCAAACAGCAGGAATGCCAGGCGGTTACCGGCAAAAGCAGCAGCGGGCTTAACCGGAATAACCACCCGGCGGAGCCTTTGGCCCAGAAACTCAATCATGAAATCCACGAGGGCCGGGTCTGTTTGAGATTGGCCGGTGACTTCACAGGCCAGCATCTTTCCGGGGGGATTATAAAAATGGGTTGAAAGAAAGTTGGCCCGGAAACTGTCGGACCGTTCTTTGGGGAGTTCTTCCAGCGGCAGGCTGGAGGTGACCGAACTGACGATGGCATTTTTGCGGCGGATGGCGTCCACTTTTTCGTACATGGCTTTTTTGACGGCCATGTCCTCGGCTACGCATTCGAGAATCCAGTCTGCTTCGGAGCAGGCTTTCTCGAACAGGGTATCATAATCGCCGCAGGTAATGCGCGAGGCGATTGCCTCGGAGCGGGCCTGCTTGATCGCCCTGTTCAGACCCTTTTGCGAGCCTTCTTTGGTGCGGCTGAGGTAGTAGACGTTCAGTCCATTCTGGGCGAGGATGCCGCCGGATAAGCTGCCGACGGTGCCGCTTGCACCGAGAACGACGACGGTTTGTATTTGTCTTTGCATAAGAAAGCCTCGATTGAATTGAGAGTTGAGAATTTAAAATTGAGAAATTAATTTTGCCACAGAGGGGGTATAAATAGTGTTAAGTGTTAAATGGTTAATGTTTAATGTTAAATGGTAAATGGTAAGAGTTAAGTTATTTTTGACAGGATTAACGGGATTTACAATTTTATATGTGTTAGCAGTTCATTTTTACCATGAAGAGCATGAAGAGAGTATTTTAAGTGTTCAATGATTCATGTTAAGTGTTTAATATTAGTCAGAATAAAAAACTCTCTTTTCAACGGTTTTAAGACAAAGTTTGAAGTTCATGGTTCGTAGTCTATAGAACGCTGGATTCCCGCTTCCGCGGGAATGACAATTAATTTTATTGGACTTCGAAGCGTTTGTGGGTTGGAGTAAATTCGCTTCGCAACAGGCCGATACGATATAAATCGATGCGCTGGCCTGAGACGACTTTCTCCTGACGCAGGGTGCCTTCAATCTTAAAGCCAAGTTTTTCGACCACGCGGAAGATGGCCGGATTGTTGGTGCGGATATCGGCACGAATCTTGACCAGTCCCAGAACCTCGAAAGCCCATTGAATCAAGACCGAATGGATCTCGGTGCCGAGTTTTTTGCCCCAGTAATCCTTGTTGCCGATGATACAATAGCATTCGGCCACGGCGTGTTCTTTTTCTATGCCGACCAGGCCGGTGATGCCAATCGTGACCCCTTCGGGAGTATCGATGGCGAATTCCACACGCGTGCTGTCGGACTGCAGCCGCTCAAACCAGCGGCGGGTTTTTTCGATTTCAAACTGTTCGGTGACTACCAGGGTCTGGCGGACCTGGGGGTCGTTGAACCAGGCAACGCGATTTTCGAGGTCGCGCGATTCGAGCGGACGAAGGATAATATTTTCAGAAAAGATTAGGGCCATATTGAAAACCACAGATTACACAGATTTCACAAATTAATTCAATCTAAGCAAACACACTCTACCCGTAAAAGATTTGTTTCTGTTTCTAAAATCTATAATTGGAAAACATATCGTCGAGGGTCTGGCGGGTGCGGATGATTTTGAAGTTCTCGCCGTGCGGGACGACAATGGCCGGGGCGGGATTGATGAATGGCGGGCTCATGACCACCGTATAGGCACCGGCCTGACTGATCTGGATATAATCCCCCACCTGCGGCAGCGGACCGGAGACGTCGGTCAGGAGATAGTCCTTTTCCATGCAGGTCGAGCCCACAACACTGAACACAGCCGACGGCCGGACGGAATCATTGGCGGCTATCAGGGTCCAGGGCTGGTTTCGGCTGTGCTGGGTGGGTTTAGCATGAAACACACTCGCATCGACTGTGACCAGTGTTCGGTTCTGGATCGTTTTTATGCCGATGACTTTGGTCACGAGGCTGATGACATTGGCACTCATCGCAATGCCCGGCTCCACTACCAGCGTGGGTTTATTGGCTGCAGCCCAGTCGCTGGCCTGCAGGACTTCGCCGACGGCAGCGGCATACTGATCGAAGGTCGGCACATCCGAAAAGCCCATTTCAGGGGGAACATCACCGAACATCCCGCCGCCGATATTGATATACTGCACGGTCTGCGGAAAATGCCATTCGGCCATCTCGCACAGGGTGCGAGTGATGGTCTGATAGCAGGCAAGGCTGCGGGAGGATGTGGAGGTGTGGCCGTGCAGGCTGACCACTTCGCAATTGGCAATGGCCTGAAGGCACTGCTTGAGCTGCATCATATCCGGGCCGGCGGGGGAAAACCCGAAGCGGCTGACGGGAAGCTGGTTTTGAATCTGCGATCGGCCGTTGGCATCGGACAGGCCCATATTGATGCGAAGACCCACAGGAATAAGACTGTCGGGGTATTTTTTGGAATACCGCTGCAAGTGTTCGATTTCAGCGGCGGAATCGAGGTTGACGACTGAATTATTCAGCAACGCCAGTTCGATATCGTCGGCAGTTTTGACGGGGCCGTTGAAGATGATTTTGGCCGGATCCTGGCCGACTTTGACAGCCAGTTCATATTCGAGTTGGCTGACCACCTCCGCCCAGCCGCCCTTGTCGCGGATGAGCCTGCACAACCAGGGGATGTAATTGGTCTTATAGGAATAGGCGAGAATCATCTGCGGCCAGCGGGCGGTAAAGGCCGCCACGATACGGTCGTAATTGCTGCCAAAAACGGCATCATCGCACAAGTAGAAAGGGCTTTGTGCGACGGATTCGATTTGCTGGATTTGATTAATGTTCAATATCATTGATCATCATTTTTATATTTGCCACAGAGGACACAGAGTTCACAGAGATATACCCAACGGGTATGATTATTCCGCGAGCAAAAAGAAGCAAGTGGTTAATGTCACTGTATTTAGCCGCGCCGAAACGGGAAATTTCAAGTAAGATCAGTATATTTTGACAGGATTAACAAGATTCACATTTATCATTTTCAATTCTTTCGGGTTCCCATGAATTCATCAACGGTGGCGTGGCCTTCTTTGGCGACATCAGAGCGGGAGATGACCTGCCAGAAGGTTCGGGCCAGAATGATTATATCCAGTTTTGAGGAGCAGTGGTCCACATACCAGACGTCCAGATCGAATTTCTCTTCCCACGTAATATTGTTGCGACCGTTGACCTGGGCCCAGCCGGTAATGCCGGGCTTGACCTCGTGACGACGGGCCTGATGCGGGGTATAACGGTCGAGGTACTTGGTCATCAGCGGCCGGGGGCCGACCAGCGACATGTCGCCCTTGAGGACATTGAACAATTCAGGCAACTCGTCCAAACTGGTGCTGCGAAGCCACAGGCCAAACGGGGTCAGGCGTTTGTCGTCAGGCAGAATATTACTTTGTTGGTCATGGGTTTTGGATATCATGGTGCGGAATTTATACATGGTAAACGGCCGGGCATGATGGCCGGGACGCTGCTGGCGGAAAATGACGGGACTGCCCAGACGCAGGCGAACCACTATGGCCACCGCCAGCATCAGCGGGCTGAGCAGGATCAATGCCATCAAGGCCGCGAGAAAATCGATAAGACGCTTGAGGAATTGAGAATTCATATTTTTGCCACAGAGGGGGTATAAATAGTGTTAAATGTTTAGTGTTAAATGGTAAGAGTTAAGTTGTTTTTGACAGGATTAACAGGGTTACAATTTTCGATTTTCAATAAGGCACAACTTCATTTTCATAATGAATTACCGTGTTCATTTTCAAAGATTTTAAATATTCGGGAGATTACAATGTTTGATTTCTAATTGTCGTATTGAGGAGAATAAGCAATTTCAGGATATAGAACAAATGAACCTCTAAGTTTTGCTTTTTGTTTCAGACGAACCGTTGGATAGGACCAGGACGCAGCGACATACTGCAAATACGGCCATATACAATCTCTTTCTCGTCATCCCAGTGATGCCTTTTCCTGTCATATTTTCCGCACAGTTGATCTCATGCCACTGGAACAGCACTTGATTTCTTTTTCCTTAGCCCCCCCGGTCGGAAGTCATTAATCTGTCGTTCTTTCGTGCACCTCTTTCCAATGCTCATAAATCACTTTTACGATCCTCTCTGCAGCCTTGCCGTCCCAATACCTGGGGATTTTGCTTTTTGATCCAAAGGCATTGGCTTTTATCTCACTGTAATGTTTGAGTATATCTTGCGTCTCAACATGCACCAGCTTATTTGTGCCTTCTGTACATGTTATCGGCCGCTCCGTGTTCTCCCGCAATGTCATACAGGGCACACCAAGAATTGTTGTTTCCTCCTGAATGCCGCCGGAATCTGTAATTACAATCGCTGCATTCGCCGTCAATTTTAAAAAGTCAAGATAACCAACCGGCTCAAGAAGTATAAGATTACTCATTGCCGATACTCGTGTCTGCAGAACAGAGCCTTCAATATTCTTTTTGGTTCGGGGATGGATGGGAAAAACAAGCTTTAAGTCTTTTTCAATGACTTCAAATGCGGTTAAGATTTTTTCGAGATTACTGAGATCATCCACGTTGCTTGGACGATGCAACGTAATAACCGCATATTTTTTCTTCTCCACTTTTAATTGCTCAAGTATCTCAGACTGTTCCGCCTTTTGACGGTTTGCCAGCAATGTATCAATCATTACATTGCCAACAAGATGTACCTTGTCTGAATTAATTCCTTCGTGTTTAAGATTATCCACGCCCGATTGTTCGGTTACAAATAGCAAATCACTTATACTATCGGTTAATATGCGATTAATTTCTTCCGGCATGGTCCTGTCAAAACTGCGAAGCCCTGCTTCAACATGAATAAGCTTCACCCCCAGTTTTACAGCAACAAGACCACAGGCAATTGTACTATTGACATCGCCAACAACCAATACATAATCCGGTTTAAAATTTAGTACAACCGGCTCAAACCGTTTCATCACCTCGGCCGTTTGAACAGCGTGTGAACCTGAACCCACTTCGAGATTAACATCCGGTTTGGGAATATTCAGTTCATCAAAAAACAGCTTACTCATCTTTTCATCATAATGCTGGCCGGTATGAACTAAAAGTGTACATAAATCACGGGTTTCTCTAAATACTCTCATCAGAGGCGCAATTTTCATAAAATTCGGACGAGCACCACAGACACATAATATTTTAACCATATTTACTCCTAAAAAGACACATAAGCATCTATTTACATTTCACTGAATTCCATGCAGGTAAAAGCTGTCATGGCAATAACCTATGATTTATACATTCCAAAAACGACAATATTCGGCGACGCAGTGACAACGTTGAACCCATACACAAAAATATTATTGTCAGGATTAGTCATTGGTCAATGGGATTACCACATACCAATGTGAAAACTCTCAAGCACAGAGGCTCAAGGCTATTTATTGACCTGCCAGATATGGACTGAGCCGCTGGCGCGGATATCAGAAGTGGCCAGCAGGGAACCATCCTGCGACAGGGCAATGGCACCGGTCAATTTATGGCCGGGCTGATATTTAAAAACGACGTTGCCGGTTTGAATCTCCCATACATAAACCTTGTTGATCACTACGGCGGCGACATAACGACCATCAGCGCTGATGGTGATGTTCTGCGAGGAGGTTTCATTGGTGACGGGATTTCGCTGGCCTTCCTTGAGCACTGTATAGACGGACTGGACTTGGCCATCGGCGGCGTTAACCTGGTACACGGATCCATTGCGGTTGGTTAGAAAAGCCCTTGTGCCATCGGGCGTAAAGGCCACGGAGGTAAATTCCTGGGCATCGGGGTATTGCTTTTCGAAAAGGATTTTACGCTGCGTCAAGTCGGCCACAACCAGATAGCCCTGCTTGCCGCTGCTGCCGGCGGCGATGAGTTTGCGGTCATTAGACAGGGCATAGGCGACAAATCGTTTTTCCATTGTCGGCACATCCAGCGAGACCGGCAGGCCGGGGGCCTTTTGGGCGGGGTCGAGAGTCATGAATTCATAGAGTGTGCGGCCATCTTTGTCGGGATTGACACAAGCCAGCGCAAGTTGCCTGGTGTCAGAGGACTGGATCGGCCAGAGCGACTGATCTTCCCAGCCAATGGAGAATTCGGAGGTTATTGTACCCTGCTTAGCATCATAGATGATGAATTGCTTGCGACCAGTTTTGGTCACGCCAGCCAGGATAGAGTCAGCAAGCAAGACCAAACGATCGGTGCCGGTGGAACACTGCCACAGGGGTCGGGCCGAATCATTCCAATTCCAGGCAGAAGCGGTGCCATCCGTAAAGACTGCAACCAAATCTGTACCCAGAGAAAGGAGATTACTAGAACCGGTGTTGTCCTTGACAACCAGCCTGGCTTTGACGGGCGTAAAGTGATTGCTGACAATAGGTATCAGAGACACCACAACCAGTAATAAGGCAAATAACCAAAAAGGAATACTGGATCTTTTCATTGTTTATAGTCTTCTTAAATTAAAAATTCAAACTGTTAATTACGCAGCATTTATGCTATTGATTAAAGGGCAGAGCGGTCCTTGTGTATTCATTCCCTATCGATATTTCTGATTGTTACCTCTTCGGCTGCATGTTGACTGAAATACACTTTCAAACCGTTCAACACCCACTTGCATTGAAAAGTTTTCGTAGTAATATTGTTTTCCATTCTCTCCCATTCCAAGCAATTGTTCTTTGGGGCGAGAATAAAACCATTCAATGGAATTGATTAATGCATCCACATCTTCTGACTGGCACGTAATCCCGCATTGCGCCGCCTTAACAATATCAGCCGCATCCCCTGATATTGCCGCCAAAATCGGCTTGCCAACCGCCATATAAGCCTGTACTTTTGAGGGTATTGTAATTTCAAATAAAGGATTTTTTTTCAAATGGACCAATAACACATCCGCCAATGATAGCACTGAGCCAATCTGTGATGGAGGACGGGGCGGAAGAAATCGAACATTTTCAAGTTTTTTTTCGTTCATAATTGATTTGAGGTTGTCCACTTCAACTCCCCCACCGATAAAAATAAAATGCACCTGTGGGATTTTGCACTGAATTTGCTCGGCCGCTTTTAACACAACATCCAGCTTCTGAGCCTTACCCATGTTTCCGGCAAAAAGAACATTAAATCGATCCGTTTGACCAAGCTCTTTAACCAACACTGAATCAGGATTATCTGCCGTAATTTCACGATCGTCACACCAGTTATAGATAATCTCTATCTTTTGCGATGGAACTCCTTTTTCAATCAGTTTACGTTTAAAACCCGGAGACAAAACAACTATTTTATTGGCAACCTTGTAACTCAGGCGACAATACCAGTCGACAATCTTCAGCCCTAAGCGATTACAAAACATCCCTGTTGCAGCAAGCGTATCCGGCCAGAAATCCTGAATATCATAAATCACCGGAATCCGACGAAATAATTTAATAAAAAAAGCCGGAAGAAAGATTGTCGCTGGAGGATGATATGCGTACACAATATCCGCTTTTTTTACCACCCATGGACCCAATAATGATGCGGATAATGCAAAGGACAGATAATTTGCAATCCGTCCAATCGCAGAACCATCATGGCTAGGATACAAAGGAACGCGTAATACTTCTATGCCGTCGAGCATTTCTCTTTGAAACCACCTGATCTTATATCCCGGAAACAACTTTCCGGTCGGATAGTTTGGAAAACCCGTTAAGACCTGAACTTGATGGCCTCTTTCCATTAATTTTTTTACAAATGGTACGCCTTTGTAAAATGCCTCAGGCTGAAACCACTGAGTAATAAATAGTATTCGCATAATCAGGTCAGACCAAATCGTTATATTTTATACCATGCCAGGTATTGGACAGCTTGGCTGTACCCAGAATGATGTTCAGCACCCGCTGAGAGGTATTGGTAATCTGATAATCCTGAGGGACGCAGACGCCCCGGGAGCGGATGTCATCATCCATCTGGACGCGGACTGATTTGACAATCACATCGGTATCCAGCCCGGTCAGGATAATCGAGCCGGTATCAATTGCCTCGGGACGCTCCATGGCCGTACGCACCGTCACTGCGGGAAAATTCAGCATGGAGGACTCTTCACAAATCGTTCCGCTGTCGGAGAGGACACAAGCTGAGTTGGTCTGTAAATTTACATAATCCAGAAAACCAAAGGGTTTCATGAATCGAATCTTTTCCGAGATGTTTTTTCGACCGAGCACTTCCAGCCGTTTGCGGGTCCTGGGATGCGTTGAGACAATAACAGGCCAATCGTATTCGGCAGCCAGTTTCTCGAAGGCATCAATCAGCGACGTCAAACCTTCACGGCGATCCACATTTTCTTCACGATGGATGCTGGCTAAAAAGAATTTATTTTTTTCCACGCCCAATTCCTGCATCGCTTTTGAGGCCTTGATGCGATCCAGATGGGTATTGAGGACCTCACGAATGGGAGACCCGGTTACATAAATGCGACGATGCGGAAGACCTTCGCTCAATAACTGTCTGCGGGCGTGCTCAGTATAACAGAGGTTAAAATCGCTGATATGATCGATAATCCGGCGATTAATTTCCTCGGGGACATTCAAGTCATAACAGCGGTTGCCGGCTTCCATGTGAAAAATCGGGATTTTCAGACGTTTGGCAATAATGCCCGCGATAGAACTATTGGTATCGCCCAGAATCAGCACGGCATCAGGGCATTCCTGCCTCAATATTTCTTCAGCCTTGATGAGAATTCCGCCATAGACCTTGCCGAGACTGGATGTATCCACATTCATGAAATAGTCGGGCTTGCGGACATTCAAGTCGCTGAAGAAGATTTCATTGAGTTCATAATCCCAGTTCTGGCCGGTGTGCACGATCTTGTGGTCAAGATGCTTATCCAGCAACGTCATGGTGCAGGCCAGCCGAATAATCTCCGGCCGGGTGCCGAGAATCGTCAGTACTTTCATAGGTTAGACCTTTTCAAAGAATGTATCCGGATCATCCGGATTAAAGTGTTCATTGATCCAAAACAGAGTGACTAATTCCGACTCGCCAATATTGGTGATATTGTGCGTATGATATATGGGCATTTCGACCCAGGATGGAGTTTCACCGGAGACCTTAAATTCTATCACTTTGTCGGTTCCAATGCGGCGAAGCTTGATGCTGGCCTGACCACTGACAACGCAAAATTTCTCATTCTTGCGGATATGGTAGTGATTGCCGCGGGTGATGCCGGGGCGGGTCGTGGAAAACGACACCTGACCTCCGTTTTCGAGCTTGAAGACCTCCACAAAGCTGCCCCGCTCGTCGGTGTTGCGTTTGAGATGGCGTTCCCAGTCGGCAGCATCCATATAAGTGATAAATGTATTGTATAAATCCCGTTCAAAGCTGGACTTAATGGCCGGGACCATTCCGCTGCCGTAATAAGCATCTTTAAATTTATTCAGCAAAGCCAGGATTTCCGAAACCTGCACTTCGGCGCGGGGTTTGATATTTTCTACATGATATTCACCCGGAGGCGACTGTATCAGATGATAAATATCTTCTACCAGATCATTAATATAGATCATGGTCATCCGGCCGTCTTTGTCTATTTTAGGTTCCTGACCATGAGTCACCTGGTGGCAGAACGTCGCGACCACGGAATTATAAAAAGGCCTGCCGCCATCTCCAAAGACATTTGGAATCACCATCGATACGGCCGGGGTATTATTTTTCTGAGACCACTGCTGGAGCAGTTCCATCGCTTTTTTCTTGCCGCGGCCGTATTCATTATCCCGTTCGATCTGGGTACTGGATGAGAACAGGATATAGGGTTTATTTCCAGATGCATCAACACAGTTGAGCAGTTGCTGCATCAGGTCGATATTCTTCTGATAGACAACCTGCGGTTCGTGTCTGTTGACGCCGGCCAGATGGACAATCACATCGGCTTTTCGGGCAAAATCCATCAAGGCTTCCGGATTTTCAAAGAAACTGTCTTCAAACGGCAAGACCTCAATCTCTTTTTCTCTGGACAGTCGGTCTTTTAAATGGGTCCCCATGAAGCCGACAAGGCCTGTAATGCCGATTCGTTTTATCAGGTTCATTTTTTACCCTTCGCTGTTCTGGCCGGTTTCCAGTTTTTCAATTCGGCCTGGACTTCGGGAAGCGTCAGCAGCAGTTTTTCGACCTGCTTGACATTCAACTGTTCTGTGTTATGCGAGTGATAATCTTCCAATTGCATTTCCTTCTTGTCGCCTTTGGTGAAGTAAATGGCGTAATTCAAATTACGAGCGTCGAGAGCGATTCGATAATAATCACCCATATCATCGGCACGAACCATTTCCTCTTTAGTCACCAGTGTTTCATAGAGCTTTTCACCGTGACGAATACCGATGATGTTAATCGGCACATCCGACTTGAACAGATTAATCAGGGCCTGAGCCAGATCCTGCACCGTCGAGGCGGGGGCTTTTTTGACAAAGATATCGCCAGGACGGGCGTGGGTGAAGGCAAACAAGACAAGATCCACCGAATAATACAGCGGCAGGAGAAATCGCGTCATCTCTGGAACCGTGATGGTCAGGGGTTTGCCTTTTTTGATCTGGTCAATAAACAAAGGAATAACCGAACCACGGGAACACATCACATTACCATACCTGACGCAGGAGACAACAGTATTGCCGGAACTGCCGGTACGTCCGGCGGCCTGAGCCACTTTTTCCATCAGAGACTTGGTCATACCCATGGCATTAATCGGATAGACGGCCTTGTCGGTACTGAGACAGACGAGGCTTGTGACTTTATGTGCGATGGCTGACTCAATGACGTTATGTCCGCCGATGATATTAGTCATTACCGCCTGCATGGGGAAAAACTCACAAGAGGGAACCTGCTTCAATGCTGCGGCATGAAAGACATAATCGACCCCTTTCATCACATTATCGACACTACTGCGGTCGCGGACGTCGCCAATATAAAAATTCAGACGCGGATTGGAGTAGTCAATCCGCATCAGCTCCTGTTTAAGTTCGTCGCGGCTGAAAATACGGATTTCTTTGACCTTGGTTTTCAAAAGACGATTCACCATGGCTTTACCGAACGATCCGGTGCCACCGGTAACGAGGATTGTTTTGCCTGTAACATTTCCCATTTATGACTCCACTATTAAATTGTTTTGAAAAACAAAGAATTGCCGGCGTAAGCCGGAATTACAGATTATCTGATATTTGCATTAATTTATAGGACTCAAGTTCTGCGTTTTTCGATCGTATTAGTCGTTTCAATGAATCTTCATGTTCTCTCTGCTGTTCCGGGGTAAAACGGTAACGGAGAAGTTTGGCAGGTACACCGCCCACAATAGCATACGCAGGAACATCTTTTGTCACGACAGAACCTGCTGCAATAACTGCCCCCTGTCCGATTTTATTTCCTGCCATAATAATTGCACCGTGACCTATCCAAACATCATCTTCAATAACAGTCAAACAATTCTCCATTCTATCTCTGCCGGTAAACCTTGCTGGAACGCCCACTATATCAAATCGATGATCCCGGCCCACGATTGCCACCCCGGATGCAATCATAACAAAATGGCCGATTTTGACATTGGCATAAAGGTGGGCTCTCGCTCCGATAAAAACATAGTCCCCTACTTCTATCGATTTTTTTTTAAAAACAGAATTTGTGTCGGAAACTGTGAAACATTTTCCAATCGATTTAAAACGGTACCCACGCAGTATTCCTATCATTAACACAACTCTGCGTTTCTGCCATGCCAGCCAATTTCTTAAACTTACTTTAATTTGTTTCTTTTCTAATCCCATAAGCCTTATCATCTTTCCTACTCGGGCCTTAGAACATAATACTTTATCTCAAAGCAAATAATGATTCTGATTATATCGTCGAGACATTTGAACCATTTCTGGAGACATATTCAATTGCATCTATAATAGCACCTGCCATTTGATCTGGTCTTCTATTGTCAAGATAGTATTTTCTGGCCTCTCTACCCATTTGGACATATTTTGTAGGATTGCTAGAGATATCATATATAATATTCTTCAATTCTTCCGGTTTATCATAAAGAACCCCTGTTCTGCCATTTTCGATATTAAATATCTCGCCCCCTGTTATCGCATCTTTTGTTGTAACAAACGGCGTTCCGTATCCCATACTCGTCAAAACCGATAATCCTGCCTGCCCTGGCGAGATACATGCGAAAGCCCTTCTAAAATACGGCTCCAATTTCTCCTGATCAAATAATGGACCCACCAGATTTATGGTGTTCGCGAAACCATTATTTTTAACCCATTGCTGAATATTTTCATATTCATCTCCACCCCCAATAATATTGAGTGGGAATCTGTTTTTCGTCATTTTGGATGCTTCTTGATAGGCTTCTAGCAGTGCATATATGTTTTTTTCTTTATAAAGAGTACCAATAAAAAGCAGGCTGTCTTTTTCATACTCGACATTCTCATTATATGAGACCGCTGTTGTGTTGTTTGCAACAAATAAAGTAGAACGATCGAAACCCACAGATACATATCTTGAGACAGGATAGTCAGAATAAAAAATACTGGCATCCGACAACTTGTAAAGAAAATATCTTACGCCGTCAAATCGTTTGTTTGCGTCAAACTTTTTTTCATACGACGCGGATACTCCTATCCCCCAATTTATCCACTTGTAACTACGAAATCTGTTTATTATTAATAGATTTCGATCTAAATACCTTGTGGTACCTTCTGATATGACTACATCATAGTTTTTGCATATTTTATGCAAATTAACAAAAAACACAGAAAAAGGACCTATTTTTTTAATAGGAATAATTATTTGTTTAATGTTTTCGGTATTATCTTTAATTTCTTTTCCACTATGAAGCACAGTCAAATCATACTTTTCGGCCAATATATTGAATATTGGAATTCGATAACGGAAAAGCTGTGGATATATAATTAATACTTTCTTTTTTTTCAACATTTCAAAAGCACCTCAAGAACAGTAATAGGGTTAATTTGATTTCCAGAAACCTCTCTTCAGATTTTTATGCCATTCTCTTTTTAATAATAACTTACCTTCGAGAGGTTATTGTCAGCATTCGAAATGAGTTAGCTGGAACTGCGATCATCAGATACTCATTGGGAATTTCTACACCGGTTAATGAATCTTTAATGACAAAAGCCCCAAACTGACGAACAATTTCATTTCGGGACATCCTGACCAACGTTGCGACATTATTCCAGTTAGCCAGCAGAATCATTGAAGCTTTATCGCGTTGACGCTGCCACATACAAGCTATAATAGGCTGGGGGGCGGTAAGAGCCAGCCAGGATGGCAATTCATGCGCCCGATAAAACCGTATTGTTTCTTTGCCCAATCCAAATTCCGCTCGGGCATTTGCCACTGCCATGGCCGGACTGACATCCATCCACCCCTGGCGTGCCCAGACCATTTGACCGAAAGGCAACAGGCGTGACAACAACCACTCTGACCACTCACCCTCTTTGCGATCTTCGCGAACCGTCATTGAACTTAAGAAAACCGGCAAAACTCCCATTTGATGCCCGGTTGCTGTTATCTCAAGGTAAGTTCTGTCTATGATTGCATCCAACTGCTGACGAGGATAATATTTAGGCTCCCGAAAATGTTCCCCATCTGAATAAATATCAATCCAGGACATTTGCAGCGAATTAAAACGCTGCGAAGTGTGTTCCCAGACAAAGCCATCGGGTTTTTGCGTTTTGACAATGGTGTAAATTCTCTTATGGAGATCGCGAAGTGCAAAATAGGGCTGTGTTTCCATACCACCGGTACCGCAACCATGTAATCCGTTTTCACATCGGTACGGACCCGGATTATCGATATAAATCCCATCAATATCAAAAGTGGTCATGGCACGTTCCACAGCCCATGCCATAAAATCCGAAAAATTACTGGCTGGACAGCAGGAATCCGCCCCAATAAGTCCTTTGCCGATTTTCCACTCGCCTCCACTGAAAATCGTCTTGGATATAAGCCATTCTTCATGATTTCGCTTATTGACTTCAGATTTATTCGAGGTTGCCGAAGTCGTAATGTAGTAACACGAACGTACCCCCTGCCTGTGCCAATCACTGACCTGCTCGGCAAAACGATTAAAGTCACTGGGCTGAGGGTAACTGAAAAGAGGCTCAACCAGAGGATTGGGTTCCAAAAGGCGAAGATTTTCACCAGGCAAAGTGCCAATCACGATACTCCAACGATCCGGTCTCATGGGTTTAACGGGCGTCGCCTGAAGACCAAAAGTATAACATTTTTCTGCAGTCAGCTTAACAGGTTTAGTAATGATATGATAGGTTAGATCACAGGACTTTTCGTTTCGCTTCAATTCAATCACATTATTTGCAGAAGTCCACCCATAACAGGTTTCAGTAACCACAGTAAAGCCTATATCATGATTCCCCACCCAGACCAGGGGCTGCCAATTATAAGAAGCAAGCGCCCCTTTTGATGTCGGAGAACGTTTGTAAATATGCGGCCCCCATAATGTTTCCAGGTGATAGAAGAGAGCGGCATCAAGAGTGAATGGAAACACCAAATCTATTCCTTCCACGACAACTGCTTCATTGGGAGCCAATTTTAAATCCAGCCGCACCAGACCATCATACTCAATCCAGCCATTCACTGATATCTCTAATGAACCAACCGTAGCAACACTTGAAAACTCAATTCGATCTTCACGCTGCATACCAAAGGAGGGATAAAGCCCGGACAGGCTTACCCATTTACCATTAGTTTTGACATTCAAAGCCACTGGTGCTGATAATATTCTCTGCCCCTGACTCGTAACGGAAGCCGGAAATACAGCGCCAAGCTGATAGGATCGTCCCCAGCATTCTATAATATTCTTATTCCGTATCATTGGGGTATAGGGCGGTAGAATCCGGGTTGAAACTCCGGATTTCGAAAGACGCCAGGGTTCTGCTGGATCGTCCAGATTATAGGAAGAGGCCGCCCAAGCCACCGAGGCAATACGCAATCCTATGACTAATATAACAAAAACCACTTTGGTTTTCATAGTACAAAGCCGCCTTACTTTTCAGTAAGAGAAATGGCTTTCACTGGCAATGCGGACCTGAAACAGATCCAGCCTGTCGCAATCAGCCATAACCCCCCCGCAACAACACTGCCCAGAACAATCGCCCACGCTGCACCGACGGCCCGGTAAAACGGAATCAGGCAGATTGCGGGCATTAATGTTGCAACCAAGCTGACACTGTTAATGATAGGTACTAATCGAAGAGAACCAAACTTCATCACAAAAGGTCGACACAAGCATACTACTGTTTCAGACATCACCATCCAGACAAGAATTTTTAGCAACCGTACCGACTCCTCTCCAAAGCCGGGGTATAGCGCCTCTATAATATGCGAAGCAAAGAGTCTTAGCCCAAGAGGACAGACGATAACTCCCAAAAAAGAAATGCACAGCAATTGCACTCGTGCCGACCGTGACACGTCTCTTATTGAATTATAACGAGAGATCACGCTTAACAGTAAAGCACTGATACACGTAATAGGCGATAAAAATATAAATGTTACGCCGGTGGCGGCAACAAGGTCCGCAGTATCATTAAATCCATGTATACTGCCAAGCACAATTCGATTCAGATAGGGACCTGCGAAAGCAATTACTCCCGCAATCGTAATTTGCACCCAGATTTTCTTTAAGACGCCTCCCATCTCTATATCATAAGGCACCCTGAATTGTTCTCGATAAAGAAACCGAAGAATCCCGTAAACAAGTGCATTTCCTATAGTAAATCCCCAAACCAATCCAATTAATCCCGCCAGTTTTGCACCCGCATAACCGCCTGCCAGGTTAAGAAAAGACCTGAAGGTAAACCACAGCGCCCGGGTTCTGAACTGGCGATAAAAACGGCTCTCTGTAAGCAGCAGATGAGTTTGATTTTCCGGATACAGGGAAAGCGTCAGAGGAATGAGGCAATAAAGAACACGTGGGGAGACAAGATTAATGCCACCCAGGACGATAAGACACAAAAGGCTTGCCGCAACAAGAACAACCATTGCAAGATGACACAATCGCAACGCGCTTCCACAGAATTGTTTTTGTCCCTCACTGTCGTAATCGGACAGATGGCGAAGTAAACCTGTCGCAAGACCGTTACCAGGCTGCACCCCAACTATAGATGTAATTGCAAGGGAAAAAACAAATACTCCAAACGCTTCTTTCCCAATTACATAAGCAGCCAACGGCCAAAGGACCAGCCGAGGTATCGCCATCACAGATGCCTGTTCTGTGAACGACCAGAAAACATAATTCGTATTGCGTCGCAAATTCTTCATGATGCAATCATATCTACTGAATCAATACCCCGCATACTCCTCCTCACATGATACATCTCCTGGCAATTCATAATCCTCAGATGCGTAATCAGGAGCAAGAAATCTTTCAACTAGCATCGCAATAAACATATACACAAAAAAAGTAACAAGTGGGTTCGTAAAAGCACCTCGGACAAAATGGAACAGCCAGGTCATCGATCCAGCCAGCATCAGCCAATGCCATAAACGGTAATACCTCTCACGTCCCAAAAGCATTCCATAAAGAAACATCCCAGCAATGCCAAAATGGCCGAAATTGACATACAAATCCCCCAAAATACCCGCGGGGATAGTCCCTCCTGTCTCATACATTACGGGATCGATCACGGAACAAAAGACACGCTGCTCATTGAGAGGCTTGTTCGGCATGATGAATCGTGGAATCGGGATTAATAAAATACGGTAATAAGTCTGACCCAGCAGAAATGGATGCTGACTAGGAAATAGGGTGTAAGCAGCTCGTTGAATTTTCTGATAACCAAAATCACCGCCATCAAAACTCTTCTCAAGCCAGACCTTAACAAACTCATGACCCAACTCAACCCGACCCACACCAATTGCTCCACGCACAAAGGTTATTACAATCCCGCCAACAAAAATACCCGCCAGGAGGATTCCAATTGCAAAATAATCTCGAATAGTCCGAAAAATAATATGTGCAGACTGACCATA
>JBDKVE010000248.1:0-2375 GCA_039679345.1 Anaerohalosphaeraceae bacterium | reverse complement strand
GGCGGGTGTGCGGCGTATCACAGCATTGACCGGGACCAAACTGGTTGAACACCTGATGAGTCGCAACGCGATTATAGATGAACTGGTTGGGATGCTCAAAGTTCCGACCGATCAAATTACGGCTCGCGTGACGAAAATCATGGAGGATAATAAATCGCTGGCCAAGCAGCTTAAAAGCGGTGCCGCCGCGGCTGCTTCGGCCCAGGTATCAGCCGATGACCTGCTGGCGAAATCGCACAAGCAGGGCAATACCGTGGTGATTGCCGAATCGATCCCGGCGCTGGGGGTGGATCAGGCGCGAAGCCTGATTGACAGTCTGCGGGCCAAGGCGGGGTCGGCGGTGGTTGTGCTGGCGATGGCCGACGGGGATGGCAAGGTGATGCTGTTTGCCGGCGTGACGGATGATTTAATTAAGAAGGTATCGGCGGGCGATATCGTCAAACAGATTGCCCCGATTGTCGGCGGCGGCGGCGGCGGACGCCCGCAGTT
Source organism: Anaerohalosphaeraceae bacterium (assembly GCA_039679345.1). Classification (GTDB taxonomy): domain Bacteria; phylum Planctomycetota; class Phycisphaerae; order Sedimentisphaerales; family Anaerohalosphaeraceae; genus Anaeroglomus. The sequence continues at coordinate 1,886 of JBDKVE010000248.1, read as the reverse complement.
TGCCCAGGCCGGAGGCAAAGACCCGGCCAAAATTGACGAGGCGATTATCGCTGCGAAAACATTGATTACGAACAAGTTATCATAGTACGGATTATCGGAATAGAATATTATGGCAGACCAAACACGATTTGACAAAGCTTTGAAACAGTGTAAACAGATTGGACAGGAACACTTGCTGGCATTTTATGCTCAGCTTGATGCTCCGCAGCAGGATGCATTGCTTGGGCAGATTGAAAAACTGGACTTCAAGCATATCCCCGCATGGATTGAAGACTATGTGAAAAAAGATGGAACGCTCGTGATTCCCTCGGCGTTTGATCCGGCCCCATCGTATCCGGCCCAGCCGAAGACTGCCGAACAGAAAGATAAATATGCCAGGGCACGCCAACTGGGTGAGACCCTGCTGAAACAGGGCAAGGCCGCGGGATTTGTTGTTGCCGGCGGACAGGGAACCCGGTTGGGTTTTGACGGCCCCAAGGGCAATTTCCCCACCAGCCCGGTAAAAAAGAAAACACTGTTTACCATTTTTGCCGAGTCGATTCTGGCGGCTTCGAAGAAATATAACGTGGACATTCCGTGGTATGTGATGACCAGTCCGCTGAATTATCAGGCCACGGTAGAGAGCTTTGAGAAGGCCAACTATTTTGGCCTGAAAAAATCCAATGTGGTGATTTTCATTCAGGGGACAATGCCGAATTTTGCCTTTGACGGTAAGATATTTATGGCCGACAAGGGAACCCTGGCGAGCAGCCCGGATGGGCATGGCGGCAGTCTGAAGGCGCTGGCCGACAGCGGGGCGATGGCGGATATGAAAAAACGAGGGATTGAATACCTGTCGTACTGGCAGGTGGATAATCCGCTGGTGCATGTGCTGGACCCGCTGTTTATCGGGCTGCACGCGATGGATGGGGCGGAAATGTCGTCCAAGGCCTTGTTGAAGGCCGGGCCGCTGGAAAAGGTGGGGAATTTCTGCCTGGTTGATGGCAAGGTGACGGTGATTGAATACAGTGACCTGCCGGATGAGCAGGCACATCGCAAAAATGCGGATGGTTCGCTGGTCTTTGAATTGGGTTCCATCGGGATTCACATGATCAGCGTCAGCTTTATCGAAAAACTCAACGCCGGTGGCGGATTTGCATTGCCGTTTCACAAGGCGATCAAGAAAATTCCGCATATCGATGCCAAGGGCAATCCTGTCAATCCGGACAAACCCAACGGCGTCAAGCTGGAGACGTTTGTGTTTGATGCGTTGCCGATGGCAAAAAAATCGATCATTTTGGAAACCCTGCGGAGCGAGGAATTTGCGCCTGTCAAGAATGCGACCGGGGTGGACAGTGCCGAGGTGACTTACCAGATGATGATTGACCGGGCGGCAAGCTGGCTGGAAGCGGCGGGGGTTCGTGTGCCGCGTAAAGCGGACGGCCGGGCGGATTGTGTTCTGGAAATGGCGCCGAGTTTTGCCCTGTTTAAAGAGGATGTTCAGGCGAAAGCATCGTCGGTTTCGCCTATTCGTTCCGGCGACACTGTCTATCTGGGATAATTTCCGACAGGCCGGCTATTATGGGACGATATGCTAAGAAATTGCTAATCTCTCAAAGCGTTTCTTAAGAACCAGCGGGAAAAGGCCGAATTATTGGGAGAAATGGTATTTTTTTAAGGATTCGGCCTTGGACCTGAAACGAAATGAACGAGCCTTGCGTGTCATCCGCCTGTTGCGGGGACGGGAACAGCGGCAGCATAAGAAAATAGACATCTTGTGTCGTGATATTGTCGGGGCACATAGCGAATTCATCGAGAAAATCGCTACCTTGTCCTTTGTTTTACGCTTTCAGGAATCCCTGCTTGGCATTTCAGATTTAACGTCAATCCTTGATGGTGCGTCCGGG
>JBDKVE010000247.1:0-32620 GCA_039679345.1 Anaerohalosphaeraceae bacterium | reverse complement strand
TAGAGGGTCTCAAATGAATAATCTGGGCTTCAACCAGTATGGGTTTCTGATAGAACATGGGAGTAAATTGTATTCCGACCAACTGGCCAACTTTGAAACAATCCGCAAGCGATGAAGAAACTGCGATCAGGGTTCCGCCAGCAGATAAATTAATCATTTTCCCCTGCCAGTAACTCTCGATAGGAGCATGAGATGTATTTTCGATATACCCCCTGTGCCAGAACAGAACCTGGACATTCATTTCCTCGGGAACAGCTTGTCGTTCATACGCACGACGAGGCATTTTTTCGATACGCTCTGGGATTTCCAGCAGGATTCGTCCACCTTTGGTCGTTACCGAGGATTCAAAACCCATCACGGTCGTGTCAAAGATGAATTTTTCATGTTCAATCTGAAAAGTAATACCAACTGGTTGGTTTATTTGAAGCTTTTCAAAATGGCCATGATCCTCCTCAAATGTCCTGCAAATGATACCGTTGGCAGACAATTCCACCATATATACGGCATTTCTTATCCACATTCCTCCCGTCATGTGGCACATTTTCGCATTGAGGTTTTGCTGGACAGCCTCCTGAATGATCTCAGTCACCCGCACATCTTTGAGTATCTCTGTTTTTGTCATAAAAAGGCTGTTCACTGGATTTTCCCGAAACAGAAACGCATTCAATTAAGATGTTTTTATCATCGGCACATCGACGTTAAATCTTAAGCAGACGAATGTTACGATGAGATAATATGTCCAGTATGCACATGTAAGACGTCCGATAAATCCCACTTTTGCTTCGGATCGCAGTTAAACACCCTATAAAGTATACCAAATAGCCCTCGATAAACCAAACAAGAATAGCGGCATGATAGAAAAAGCGGCTTTCTGCAATGCACGATTGCAAAAATGTTCGGCCGACCGTATTATTGAGTCATGCAAAAGGGATTATTTAATAAACATTCGTTTTCTGAACTGGCTTTACTGGCGATCTTTGCGGTCGGGTTGTTTTCAGCCAACCTGATTGTAAAAATGCGCAGCCAGGTTAAAGTGGGACCGCCAATCGAATTGCGAGGTTCTGGAGTGACTATTTACCTGCCCGCCGAACGAGGCTGGCAAGGCCTGACCCAGTGGCAATATGAATTAAACAATTGTTTTGTCATTCTTGCTCGTCTGAACCGGCCGGTGGTCGATGTGCAATGGCGGTATTGCCTGAGCAGTCCGGCCAAGACCAGTCGTGAAATTCTCGAAGCTGCCTCCAAACAGGTCGGTGGTGAACTCATGGATGTGCTGACGCTCGAAGGCAATTACCCCATGCAATTTGCCCGCCTGGTCAGCCCCGCTGCCAAAGAAGACCGTTATATCGGAGCGGCAATTCTGGATTTCGGCAGGGCATTGATTCTGGAAGTGCGTTCGACTGAGGATATTTTCTATGCTCATGACGTATTTGTCAGTCTGGCTCAGCACCTTCAGTACACCAGGCCAGTCGAAGTGCCGGCGGGAATTGAGCTTTTAGAAAGCGCCCAGCGATTTGGAGCGGACAAGTTTTTCCCCAGCGAGGAAGGACAAAATTTAATCGCCCGTGATGCGGCCCGCAGCGTTCGCGGGTACGAACGTTCTCAAATCAAACAAGATTCGGAAGGCAACCTCCGCATTGATAAGACCACCGTTGTCAATACTTCCGCGATTCGCCGTCGGGAACAGACCTTTGAAAGTGCCAATCCCTTCCGTGGATTTCACTGGCAGAATCGACACAGCGGATTATCCGGGCAGGGCAGCCTGTTTCAGTTGGACCTGGATAACGGACTGCTGACGGTGCGTGAACCGGCCGGACAGGCCCGCTCTTTCGAACCCGGTCCCATGGCCGTCAGTGAAATGCTGCTGGATGGGCTGGTTCCATTTTTTCTGAATAGCGGGCAGTCCAAAATCGTACTGGATATCATCAGCGCCGAAGGCAGAATCAGCCCGGCCATTATTCAGGTGATTGGCACTGCGGAAGCGGCAGTCAAGGCCGAGGAGCTGGCTTATGTCGTCCGCGTGGACAGAGTCAGCGGCGGTAAAATGGAATTTTACTACGCGGCGGATAAAAAGCTGCTGGGTAAATTAACCACCGAGAGTCGCGGCGGGGCGCTGCTGTGGGAGCCGTCCAACCGTCAGGAGATTGATCAATATTTTGATACCCGGCCCCAGCGCAGCGGTCCGGTTGTTCGGCAATGGACCACCGTGCCTTTGCCTGGTTTTGAAAATAAATAATCTATCATGGACACTACGGAGACTATTATGGCCGAGCAGAATTTTGATTGTATCATTGTCGGGGGAGGCCCGGCAGGGCTGGGAGCGGCTCTCTATGCATCACGCGACCGCATGAAAACCATCATCCTTGAAAAGTTTTATCCCGGCGGACAAATCATCACCACCGACCGCATTGAAAATTATCCGGGCTTTGCTGAAATCAGCGGACCGGACCTGACGGAAAAGATGATGGCGCAGGCCACCGCCTTTGGCGCCGAATTACGCACCGGCAGCGAAGTCACCGCATTGCGTCGCCGTAATGATGGTATGATTGAAGTCGCCTGTGATAAAGATATCTTTGTCGGTAAAGTTGTTATTCTCACCCCGGGCAGTTCGTATCGTCATCTTGGTGTGCCGGGCGAAGAAGAATTTCGCAATGCCGGCGCGGGTGTCAGCTATTGCGGCACCTGTGATGCGCCGTTTTTCAAAGGTAAGATTGTCGTGGCTGTCGGCGGAGGCAATACCGCCGTCGAAGACACGCTGCACCTGTGCAAGTACGCCGCTAAAGTCATCATGGTCCACCGCCGCCAGGAGTTTCGCGCCACCAAAGTGCTTGTGGAGGAATTGATGGCCAAAGTCAATGCGCCGGATTCCAATCTGGGCCTGATGCTCGACAGTACGCTGACATCCATCGAAGGCGGCGGCAAGGTCCAAAAAGCCATCGTAAAAAATCTCAAGACCGGCCAGATCACCGATGTTGCCTGTGACGGCGTATTCATTTTCGTCGGCATGGTTCCCAATACCGCTTTTCTGAAAGGCTTTGTGGATTTGACGGAGGCTGGATTTATCCGCTGTGAACCGGCGTATCTGCGGACCCGCATTCCCGGTGTGTTTGCGGCAGGGGACTGTCGTGTCGGGGCGGCGATGCAGCTTGTGACCGCGGTTGCCGATGGCGTCAATGCCGCGATGTGGATGAAGCATTATTTGCGCGATCCCAAATGGTGGAATGAACCGCTGGCCGATGCGCTGTAATTCAATGTGAAATGAAATCGCAGTGAGGGTGAATTTTATTGCGAGCGGAAATCCCACGCGCGATACAGTAATTCGCGTTCGGCTTTGGCGGCTTCGAAATCCAGTTGTAACGCGGCCAGTTTTTCTGCGCTGCGATAAACTTCATCAGAGCCGAAGCGTTCCTGCATTTTAGCGATCTTGCCTTCCAGTTCAGCAATCATCGTTTCGATTTGCTCAATGGTAAACCGATTGAAACGTTTCAGTTCCGTCGGAGCGGTAACACGCACCTTGTCGGGCCGGCTCTGTGCCGCGGATTTTTTCTGCTTTTCCTCGGCGGCGATCTGTCGGCGTTTTTGAAGCAGCTCGGTATAAGTACTCCAGACACCCTTGTTTTCGATAGGGCAGACGATCTCGCATCGGCCCATCTGCTTGTCGCCGAATTCATCGCACCCGACAACCATTAACTGGTCGGCCAGTCGATCCAGAAAATAGCGGTCATGGCTGACAGCAATTACGGCGCCATTGAATCCATCCAGCGCTTCTTCCAGCATCTCACGACTCGGAATATCCAGATGATTGGTCGGCTCATCCAGCACCAGGACGTCCGGTTCCGACAACACCAGCCGAAACAGAATCAGCCGGTTTTGCTGGCCGCCGGACAGGTTGCCTGTCTTCTTGAAGACATCCTCGCCGGAAAATAAAAATGTCCCGAGCTTGCCGCGAAGCTGTTCCGGCGTCAGGTCGGGGCGGATTCGGGCCGCTTCCTGCAGGACTGTCGCCTCCGGATCCAGTACGGTTGCATGTTGGTCCAGGTATCCGATTCGCAGATTTTTGCCCAGCCTGACCGAGCCCTGGTCCGGCTTCATCTGTCCCAAAGCCATCTTCAGCAGGGTACTTTTGCCGGTACCGTTGGGGCCGGTAATGCCCAGAAAGCTGCCGCGATACAGGTCGAACGTCAGCTCCTCAAACAATACGATTGGCCCGAAAGCTTTATATAAACGCTGTGCTCGACAGATGATATCGCTTTGCACTTTGGCATCGGAAAATGAAAATCGAATCGTCTTCTGATCGGTCGGCTTGTCGAGATAGTCCGGATTTTCCTTGAGCATCCGCAGCAGGCGGGTTTTCCGTCCGCGAGCGGTTAATCGCATCCCCTCTTTGTCTTTGTTGCGAGCAATAAAATCCAGCTCATGGGTCACAAATTCCAGCCGTTTTTGGTGCTGGCGTTCCAGTTGCAGCCGCAGTGTTGCTTTGGTATCGATATAGCAACTGTAATTGCCGCGCCAGGACCGTGCTCGCTTGCCGTCCAGTTCGAGGATTCGCTCGGCTACTGCATCCAGCAAAAATCGGTCATGGCTGATCAGTAAGACCGCTTTTTCGCAGTTCAGCAGGAATTTTTCCAGCCATTGCGTTGCCTGCAAGTCAAGGTGGTTGGTCGGCTCATCCAGCAGCAGCAGGTCGGCATCGGCGATTAGAATCTTGGCTAGTGACAATCGGGATCTCTGGCCTCCGGAAAGCGCTGAAATCTTTTGTTCGAACAGTTCTTGCGGTAAACCCAGTCCGGCCAAAGTGCTCTTTACCCGTGTTTCATACGAATAACCGCCGTCAATCTCGAATTGATGACAAAGACGGTCGTATTCTTTCATTGCCGCATTGAGACGGTCGCCAGAATACGTCCCCAGTTCAAGCGACAATATCTCTAACCTATTGCGCATACTGAGGATGCCGACAAGACCTTCGTGCATTTCCTCCAGCACGGTGCGGTTCAAATCCAGTTCCGGTTCCTGGGCAAGATAGCCGATTTTCAAGTCCCGAGCCTTATTTATTTCACCCATATCCGGATGGGTTTGACCTGTAATCAGCCGGAACAGGGTTGTCTTGCCGGAGCCATTTGGCCCGACAAATCCAACGCGCTGGCGGGGATGGATTTGGACGTTCAGGTTATGAAAGACCACTTCCGGCCCGTAAGATTTATGGATTTCACGAAACGATATTAACGTCATAGCTACTCTGTCGATTTATTCCTATAAAATAGAATCACAAAATACTCGACTGTGCCTGAAATTTCAAAGACTTATTTAACGATTATAACTACGTATTCAAGACAGACTTACTACATATCGTCGATGGTTTGCCAATCTATATTATAAATTCAAAGAGTTGGACAGAACGACATCGAATCAATCCCTTTACTGCTGCTGGTTTTCTAACAATTTCAGGGTATAAATTTACGGAAAAACGAGGTAGAATGTTGCGTCTATAATAGAGATAATGTCGATATATATACGAAATAATAAGACATGCAATTTTAAGGATAAATAGATGGCATTTTCGTTGAATAAGTTTTTGGTTAAGATTTTCGGGTCACGCAACGAGCGATTAGTCAAGGGATATATGCGGGATGCACTGGCGGCAGGGGCCTTTGAAGAGCAGATTAAGTCGCTGGACGATGAGGCTCTCAAGGCCAAGACCGCCGAATTCAAGCAGCGTCTGGCCTCCGGGCAGCAGCCCGGCCAGATTTTGCCCGAAGCCTTTGCCGTCGTCCGTGAGGCCGCCCGGCGGAACAACAACATGCGGCATTTTGATGTGCAGCTCATCGGCGGCAATGTCCTGTTCGATGGCAAGATTGCTGAAATGGCCACCGGTGAAGGCAAAACCCTCGTCGCTACGCTGGCCGCTTATCTCGTTCATCTGACCGGCAAGCACGTGCACGTTATCACCGTCAACGACTACCTCGCCAAGCGCGACGCAGAGTGGATGGGGCCGGTTTATCGGGCGCTTGGCCTGACGGTCGGGGCAATTCAGTCGGATATGGATACCATCGGCGAAGAACGCCGCGCTCAATATCAATGCGATATCACCTACGGCACCAACAATGAATTCGGCTTCGATTATCTCCGCGATAATATGAAATCGTCGCTGGCCCAGATGGTGCAGGGACCGCTCGAATACGCTATCATCGACGAAGTGGACTCGATTCTGATCGACGAAGCCCGTACGCCGCTGATTATCTCCGGCCCGGCCCAGGATGATGTCACCCGCTATAAAAAAGCCGACGCCGTTGCCCGCCAGATTATCAGTCTGCAAAGCTCCTATGACCGCCTCAAAAAAGCCTCCGATGAAGCGGAAAAGGCCGTCGCCAATGCCAAAGGTGAACTGGCCGAGGCCAAGCAGGCCAAAGACAGCGACCGCATGGAAAAGGCTCAGCGGTTTATCGAGCAGACCCTCAAGCAAATCGACGACGACAAGGCCCGCCTGGAAACGATGACCCAGTATTACGAAGTCGAATACGACCGCAAGGCCGCTCACCTGACTCACGACGGTATCGGCAAGGCTCAGGACATTGCCGGCGTTGGCTCGTTCTTTACCGGTTCGAATATGGACTGGCCGCATCTGCTGGAACAGGCCCTGCGGGCGCATGTGGTCTATGAGAGAGAAAAAGAATATGTCGTCATGGACGGCAAGGTGATCATCGTCGATGAATTTACCGGCCGCCTCATGCACGGCCGTCAGTGGTCCGATGGTCTGCATCAGGCTGTTGAAGCCAAGGAAGGCGTGCAGGTCAAGGAAGAAACCCAGACGCTGGCGACGATCACTCTGCAAAACTTCTTCAAGCTCTATGAAAAAATCGCCGGCATGACTGGTACCGCCTCAACCGAGGCCGACGAGTTTATGAATATCTATAAGCTCGACGTGGTCACAATTCCCACTAATCGTCCGTGCGTCCGGGATGACCGTGATGACATGATCTTCAAGACCGTCCGTGAAAAGTTCATTGCACTGGTTGATGAGATTCATAATACCAGTATTGCCGGCCGGCCCGTTCTGGTCGGTACCACCAGCGTTGAAAAAAGCGAGGCCCTCTCGCAGGCTCTCACCCGCCGCTACGGACTCGAACACGAAGTCCTCAATGCCAAGCAGCACGCCCGCGAAGCCCTCATTGTCGAAAAGGCCGGCTATCAGCACGCCGCCCGCGACGGTTCCATGCGGGGCAATGTCACCATTGCCACCAACATGGCCGGCCGCGGCACCGACATCAAACTCGGCCCCGGTGTCAAGGAACTCGGCGGTCTGCACGTCGTCGGCACCGAACGTCACGAAGCCCGTCGTATCGACAACCAGCTTCGCGGTCGTACCGGCCGACAGGGCGACCCGGGCAGCAGTATCTTCTTCCTGTCGTTCGACGACGACCTGATGAGCATCTTCGCCCCGGAATGGACGGTCAAAGCCCTGTCGATGATCGGCTGGCAGGAAGGGGAGCCGATTTATCATCCGAGCATCAGCCGCGGCATCGCCAAGGCCCAGAAAAAAGTCGAACAGCGCAACTTCGAAATCCGCAAGAGCCTGCTCGAATATGATGAGGTCATGGATTATCAGCGCAAGATTTTTTACACGCGCCGCCGCAACATTCTGGCCGGCAAAGACCTTCGCACCGTCATCGAAGAAATGCTCCGCCAAGTCTCCGAACAGGCCTGCAAAACGATTCTCGATCCCGAATATGCCTATCAGTGCATTATCGAATGGGCCAAGACCGAATTCAGCGTGGACCTCGATATGCGCCGCATCCGCGGACAAGAGGCCGAGTATATCGAAGAACTCCTGCGTGAGGAAGCCAGGAAAGGCATCGAGAACACCATCTCGGTCTCGCTCGGTGAATATCTGGAAGACTACGAAGACCCGAATACATGGAATATCAGCGAACTGACTCGATGGGCCATGAGTGCCTTCCAGGTCAGCGTCTCAGCCTCCAAACTCAAACAGATGAAGGCCGATGAGATTGAGCATCTGCTGATAGACGCGGCCTGCGGGCTGGTCGATAAAAAAGACCTGTCGCGGCTGAAGGATTTCCTCTCGGAAGATTTTGCCGTGCGGACGTTTGCTCAATGGGCCGGGGCAAAATTTGCCATCCAGATTGATCCTGCCGAGTTGAAGGATAAACCTATTCCGGGTGTCCATCAGAAACTGCTGGCCGCCATCGAAGATAAATACAGACAGCGGGAAATCGAATACCCCGTGGAGTTTGCGATGAGCATGGTCTTCGGACAGCAGGGGCCTAACGCGTATGCCTTTAACTCGCTGGCCGACTGGGCCAATCACAAATATCAGACCAGCCTGACGGCCGAGCGGCTGACCGAAATGAAGCCCGAGGCGATTTATCATCTCCTGCTGGAAGAAAGCCGAAGCTGGCGCGAAAGCCGACTGGCCGCGCAGGTGGATCAGATTGCCAGCGAAACACCCGACCGAAAAGCTCAGTTTGTCAAAGAACGGTTTGGCATCGAGATTCCGCCGGCTGAACTGGCCGATTCCAACAAGGCACAGGAAAAACTGCTGGCCGTGGGACGTGAGTTCATGCGCAGCGAGCTGAGCAACCTCGAACGCTATGTGCTTATCCAGATATTCGATGTCGCCTGGAAGGACCATCTTTATGCGATGGACCATCTCAAAGAAAGCATCATGCTGCGGGCCTATGCCGAAAAGGACCCGAAGATTGAATACAAGCACGAAGGCTACAAGATGTTCACCCAGATGCTCAACGGCATCGCCGAGCGCGTGACGGATATTATCTTCAAGGTCCGCCTGCAGGCTGGCGAGCGGGCGCGAAGCGTTTACCAGGTCAGCCGCACCAGCCACGACCAGACCGGCCAGTTCGAGGCCGCCCAGCGTCAGCGTGCCGCGGCGATGGCCCCGCAGGGTGAACAGACCGTCAAAACGATCCGCCACGACAAACCCCAGGTTGGCCGCAATGATCCCTGTCCGTGCGGCAGCGGCAAGAAATACAAAAAATGCTGCGGGCAGAATGGTTAATTTCAGTAAAATAAGATCAATGACAGCTCGTTTGCATGAGCTGATTTGAGAAATATGCACTGAAAGGCAGCGATGTTTTTATGAATACAAATACAGCCTTAACAGCCATTGTATTGATCGTGTTGTTTTTATGTGCTCCGGGCTGCTCTCCGACGCCGCGTGTGGCCGCATCCGTAATAGGGTACGGCCTCGATTTGCCGATTACGCAATTTGAGACAAAAGGCGAGCATCTCCGGTCTGAGTCCGGCCATGGTCTTAAGGTCGAAGTATGGGCTAATGAAGAATGGCACAAATATATGCCTACAATTCAACTTGAACTGGATGGTGCCGCCAAAGTATGCAAAGCACTTTCACAAAGCAGCCCGGTTCGGGATTGGGACTATATCGATGTCTATTATTTTATTCGATATTTAGGTCTCGAAATGAAGCTGAAAGATAATAATACCATAGGTGTTGCCAGGGTCATTATTCGACGTGACACCCTGCAGATGCTCGAGGATAAAGATATTCCTCTGTCTGAATATCCAAAACACTGGAGATTTGTATTTGGATTCAAAGATCAGCTCAACTCAAAAAAAGCATTAGCCTGGTATCCACATAACATCAATGATGAAAATGACAAACAAGATCAATAGTCTTGCGCTGCTGTTTGGTTTGATGGTGCAGGGTCTTGCCGCACAAAGCACTGCGGCCAATGACGCAGAGAGAAATATTCAGGCACCGCACGCCGGGCCGGTGCCTGAACGGGTGATGCATCAGATTTATGACGAGGTCAAGACGCCGTATAGATATGGTGTTATTCTGCGCGGCGATGAAGGCAAGAAGGTAGATTGCCCCAGCGTGTTCCGGCACAACGACACATGGTATATGATTTATATCATCTTCGACGGCACCGGCTACGAGACCGCCATTGCTGAAAGTGGGGACCTGCTGAACTGGAAGCCGCTGGGAAAAGTGCTGAGCTTCAACGAAGGCACCTGGGATGCCGTGCAGAAGGCTGGCTATATCGCCCTGCAGGACACCACATGGGGCGGCAGCTATGCCCTCGAACACTATGACGGCAAGTACTGGATGTCTTATATCGGCGGGGCACTGAAAGGTTACGAGACCGACCCGCTGGCCGTCGGCATTGCCTATACCTCACAGAATCCGGGCACAATTCACGCATGGCAGCGATTGCCTGAGCCGGTACTCAGTACCACACAGTCCGATGTCCGCGACTTTGAGCGAGTGACATTGTACAAAAGCAATATCATCCGCGACAAAGACAAGACGCTTGGTTATCCTTTTGTCATGTTCTATAACGGCAAGATCAAAGGCGGCTATGAAAAGATCGGCATGGCCGTATCCAGCGATATGCTGACCTGGAAACGCTACGGCGGAGATGCGGTCGTTGCCAACGGACTGGATGAACAATCCGGCATCACCGGCGACCCGCAGGTGGTTCGTATCGGCGACATCTGGGTGATGTTTTATTTCGGGGCGTTCTGGAAGCCCAATGCCTTTGATACGTTTGCCTGTTCTTATGATCTGGTAAACTGGACCCAGTGGCAGGGGCCGCATCTGGTGGAGCCATCCGAGTCGTGGGATAAGCAGTATGCTCATAAACCCTGGATCATCAAATACAACGACGTCGTGTATCATTTTTATAATGCCGTCGGCGATCAGGGCCGGGTGATTGCTTTGGCCACGTCGAAAGATTTGAAAGCGAAAAAACCATAAAGAATTCATGCCGAAATCGCAAACACTTCATATTGATAAATTAGAAACTCTGATGTCGCAGCATCAGCAGGCATTTGATGCCCTGGCCGAGATGCTGGCTGAAGAAAACAAGCATACCAACCTGACGCGGATTACCGACCCGCAGCAGGTGCGCATCCGGCATTTTCTGGACTCGCTGGCGGTGCTGCCGATTCTGGATGGGATGGCTGCCGGATGCGAGTGTTTTTCGGTGGCTGATGTCGGCTCCGGTGCCGGGTTTCCCTCGCTGCCGCTGGCCATCGTCCGGCCGGAATGGCGGTTTGTCTCCATCGAAGCCACCGGCAAGAAGGTGCATTTCCAGCAAAAAGTCGCCGCCCAACTGGGTCTTAAGACATTGACTGTTTTGCATGGTCGTGCCGAAGATATCGCTCATCAGCCGCATTATCGCCAGCAATTTGATGCGGCACTGGCTCGTGCCGTCGCTGACCTGCGCGTGCTGGCTGAAATCTCGCTGGGACTGGTCAAGGTCGGCGGGGCGATGCTGGCCTTCAAAGGCCCGGACAGCGAGCCTGAATGCACCGCTGCAGAAAAATCTATCACAGTTCTTGGCGGCAAACTTTTCCACACCTATCAATACACTCTGCCCGGTGTCGCCGATGCATTCCGCCTCATCGCTATTCACAAAATTAATCCCACACCAGATGAATATCCGCGCAGTTATTCTGTCATCACTCGCAAGCCGCTGGCTTAAAAATGCCTTCAATCGAAATCTCACGGCTCAATACGCTGTGGGCCGACGATATAAACCGGTCGATCCGTAACGGTCAATTTGATCACCCCGTCAGCCGCCTGAATCAGCATTATTTCACCGAATACATCAAATGCCTCAGCAATTTCACCCTGTACCTTCAGCGTCATCTCTCTGGCCGGTCCTGAATTCCAGACCGCCCAGGCCATTTGTCCATCCGGCCGTTTCCATCCCGGCATAAACATCGTCCCGGCCTGCCGCACATCGCCTACCGCTTCCGACCCTGCAGGTCTTGCCCGGTTCAATGCCAGCATTGCCTGATACGCCGGCTTGGACGACAAATCCCGATGCACCATCCCGAAATGGTCTTCGTTATATAATGGATTATTCTCGAACGCCCGGAAATTGTACCAGAACATCCGCTCGACCCCGCTGTGCAGTGCAATCAAATACGCCCTCGCCAGCATCAGGGCCTGCTGGTCTTCCAACACGCCGCGATACTCCGCCTGCAGGGACGAAACAATCACCGCCCCTTTCATGTCGCTGTTCAAATCAAACAACGCCGCAGCCGTCCCAACATAATCGCCTTCGACCGCTTGCAGCAGTGGAATAAATCGATCCTCCGGTTTTAATTTCGCATCGGTCAAAAATCGTGTGGCCTCCGGCGCTTCTTTGGTTATTCGAATCTGTCCGGCCATTTCTTCCGGCACTTTCAGCGTCGTAATCGTCTTGGGCACACCCTGTCGCGTCCACCACGCCTCCCACCCGATATGCAGCCGCTGCCGATACGATTCCCCCGCATCGCCCTGTACCCAGCGCCCATCCTCGCCGCGCTTCACGGTAAAATACAATGGCACGCCCTGCCCCAGGATCAGCACGCCGCCGTCACGTACATACTGCTCCATCGTATCAAACCAATCAGTGGGAAATGCTTCCTCCAGCGGCAGCAGCAGGGCATCATATTTTTCGCGACTCAGTCGCTCCATGTCCGCCATCCTCAGCCGCACCACCTTGCCCCCGCCCGGCAGCATGTCCAGCAATGCTTCGTCCGTCAGCGGCACCCGCATTACATACCCCGGGTCGTCAAACACCGCCAGTGTCCAGTTGGTTTTTTGGGCATCAATCGCTTTTAAACCCACCCGCACAATATCGCCCAGAAGCTCCGAATTGTTCCGATGTGTCGGCCAGCCGATCTCCGTAATCCAAATCCGCTTGTCGCCATCGCCGTATTTAGCCATCAACTGCCGCAGCTTCGCCAGATCGTCCTTCATTGGCGCTCCCTCCGGCGTCTTCGGATAGCGATACGGATGCACATTCATGATATCGAAATACGCCTTGCCGCCGGCTTTATAAATCCCCTCGATAAATTCAAACGGTATCCCCGACAGTCCGCCCAGCAGTACTTTCGCGTCGGGGTCAATTACTTTGATTTCCTCATACGCCGCTTTCAGCAGCGTTGTATAGTTGGCCGGGTCGGGTTTTTCTTTCCAGAACGATTCCAGGTCCGGCTCATTCCACACCTCCCAATACGTCAGCCGCCCCTTGTACCGGCTCACCACATTTCGCACGTACTCGCGCCACAAGTCCAGATGCCGATACGCCGGCCGGGCCCACGCCACATCATACGCCAGAATCGGCAGAATCGTAATCCCCGCCGCCTCGGCCTTCCCCAGCGTCTCGTCAAACATCGTATAATCCCACGGCCCGCCGGCACGCTGCTGCACCGTCGTCCAGTCAAAATCCGTCCTCGCCCACCGAATCCCCGCCGCCCGCATCAATGGAAATTCCTGCTCGGCCAGCTTGTGATCGCTGGACCGCGACACATGCGCACATACCCCGTAGGGAGTCCATTCCGCTTCCTGTCCAGCCAGACCTGTCGACGTCAAAACCAGCCATAATCCCGCTGCGATTCGAACCACTGCTTTCATTGCCAATACTCCATATATGCGATGTCATTGCCCCGCCTGTGCGCGCAAAAACAACCCTGCCTCGGTCGTGTTTTTTCCCCTCGCAGGAAACAATCACGCCCGATACATTCATATAGACGTTACTTCATGGAATTAAGATACAAAACAAGGCTCAAGCCAGAATATGACAAACAGCGCCAAGTCCTCCATATCGACAGTGCCGTTCCCTGTAAAATCCCCATACACCGGCGTCAGAGTCTGCCACTCCGCCGCCAGGATCGCAAAATCACGCAGATTAATCACGCCATCCGAGTACAAATCCATCGCACAGGGTTCGGTTATCATTAATACCGATGCAGGCACAATCGCCCAGTTGGTATTGGGATTGTACGTCGGCGGTGTGCCGTGAAAGGTCGTGCCATAATACGGGATATCCGATGGCCCGCTATCCGGCAGCAGCCACCACAGCTCGATGCCGTCATAACTGGGCCCTTCATAAAATCGCACCATGATGGCATGATACCCGACGTTGAGATATACCGGCTGATTCGGCTCGCCCGGCTCGTTTTCACCCATGTTATCCTCCCAGTCGTACCATTGCCCCTCGCCGTTATCGACAATCAACTGCCCATCGATCCAGATCTGCGAACCATCATCGGAAATGGTCCCGAAGCCGTATTCCCCCGCTGTGTCAATCTTTACATACCCCGTCCATTCGACAGTATAGTTACTCCCTTGTCCTGAAATCGGCGTCCACGCATAATACTGGCTGCCGTTCCAGAAATCGATATTTTCATCCACCCGTGAAAACCGCTCGGTCAATCCCTGCGTCTGAATAATCCCGTTTGGATCGATATTTGTTCCTTTATAATACCGCCCCAGCAGATCCCCGTAAGACATGCCGCACAGCAAGACAATTCCAATGACTCCCGCCAAACGCATCATTCTCATCACTCTTCTCCTCTCACATCATCAATTTCCCCCATCCAGTCACAGGAATACATTGTAGCAAAACCGAAGCCAAAAGTCAAAAAAGCAGGGGATTATTTAACGACATCTGATGCCTTGAATCCACTGGGCGGCTGGCTGCATAAATGCGTAAACAATTCTACCACCCGCCTGCACTGCTGATCATTGACCCGCAGATGCCGGTGTTTTCCATCCGCTTTCTCTATAAATCGTGTCACGCCACTGTCCGGTTCCACCACCACCTGCCCCGCAGGCGACAAGCCGAAATAATTCCGTTCCGGCCGGACCGCATACAGTACGCTGGTCAAATCCCACGTCGGCCGGTCGTAAGGAAATTTCATATACGATTCATACGCCACCCGCAGCGGATGCTGTGTGACATACCGATAATCCAGCCGGATACTGTCGGCCGGGTATAAAATGGCCTCGCCGATCTCAAATCCACTGGCCACAATCTCCCCAGGCCATTGCTCAAACAGCTTTTTACCTGACGGAATATCCATAATAATATTGTATTCCCGGCCCGGCTTGCCGTCTTTTTCCACAAAAGCCCCGCCCATCAGCGACAGCAGCCGCACCTTGTGCTTGACCAGGTCCATCCCCGACAGCGTACTGGCCGTATCGGGTTTGCTGTCCAGCAGGCGTGTCAGGTTGGTTGAAAAACCCACCTGCACCATCACCACCGACTGGTCCGCCTGTCCCGCCAGCGCCTGCCGCAGGACCGCCACCGCGTCCGGCGCATCCTCCCCTGTTTTCAAATCGTATGCAAACGCCGCCTGCCCGTTTGGATTTTTGGTCTCCAGCGTCTGCCGCAGGTACGAGCCGTCCTCGGGTGTCACGCCGCCGCGGACCACCCCAACCGGAATCTCCCCCCGACCGTAAAAGGTATTGACCATATCCACAAACGGCCCCGCCCAAGTGTTGTCCTTGCTCAGCGTCACCGCCAGCAGCCTGCATTCCCCTCGGGTCTGCAGTGCATGAATCAGACCCAGCGCCAGGGCATCGTCAATATCATTGCCCATATCCGTATCAAAAATAATCGGCACCGGCCCGGCCCCCGCCTCACCCGCCGCTGCTGCCATACCTCCCAGCACCATCACCATACACCACAACATCATATTCTTTAAGTGTCTCATGTCGTCTCCTTAGCAAGCTTTGGTTTTAGTTTCAAAATAAAATACACTATACAGACTTTTTTGTCTGCAGTCACCAATAGTCTTCAAATGTTTTCATTTGACTTGAATCATATAAGATATGAGGTCCAAATCCATGAAATATTATTATCGTATAAGCATTTTTGCTATCATCATAATGGTATGATAGTGGGGTAGTATCATTCCTGGCTGAATTATCATTCTGGAATAAGTTCTCAAAATCTTCTTTGCTTTTTGGATACTGGCCCGTGTTTTTTCTAAAATCTTCCACCTTCAACGCTGCTAATAGAACTTCCTGGTGATCTTTTTCAATGGATAGGCGTTCTTGTAGTTTCGGGACTTTCGTGATAATTGTCAAATTACAGATGATAAGCCATACTGTAAACCAAATACAAACTCGTATTGTATATCTGGAAGAAGACGCTGAAAGCAACAGTATCACAAAAATAACTAGGCCTGCTGCAAGCAAAAGCAGTATTAGCCACACCGATAGGAATGGATTGCCAGAAGCACATAATACTGCAAAACTTAACAGTGTTGCTAAAAATAAAAGGGATACACCTAATCGCATAAAAACTGCATTTCGAGATGGAATGGCTTCATGCTCAGTACTTTCCTGAATTTTTTCCACAGTTTTATCTCTCTATAATCCTGTTTTTTACCCAATTCAGATGTCTTGATTATAATGCTTTTCATTAATATTGCATTTCTGTTTTCTCATTGTTTGTTTGGCATGGAAATTATTATAATTAGATTTAAGGCAAATTGACATGTGTTTGCATAAAATATCCGTATTTATACCTAATTACTGCATAGGGATAATTCGGAGCGGAAAGCTGGAGAATTAGTTAAAGTCTTTTTTCAGGCTATTACGATATACACCTGTAGTACACGATCACCAACAGGACATACATGGTATTGTTAAAGAATATAGCAAATGCCTGGAATGCATGACTGTGTCATTAACCAGGAAAGGGGTCGCTATGTCCGAACAAATGAATGGGTTTACGACGGAACCGCTGGTCTGTCTGATGTATGTCAGTTCGGAAGCCAAGCCTTTTCGGGATTCGGATCTATTTGATATTCTCCTGAGGGAGCGCCCGCGATACCGTTCGGCGGGCATTACAGGGGTATTGTTGTATAACGAGCAGACATTTATTGGGGTGATGGAGGGGCCACAGGAGGCTGTTCGACAGGCCTTCGAGGGGATTTGCAGAGATGGTCGATATATCAGCACAACATCACTGCTGAAAGAGGAACTTCATTTCCGACAATTTCACGACTGGACAATGGGGTTCAAGCCCAATGACTGGCTGATGGCGGAAATCACGCCGGGCTTTAATCCGCTGATGCGTAATCCAAAGTGGTCCCATGAGGATACAGGAATCTGCTCGGGGCGACTGTTTCAGTTCTTACGGAATTTCAGAGCGCTGATAAGGTAAGAATACAGTGATATGGAATACCCAGGAACAGCCTGTTTTTTCAATGAGCATCGGTATTATTCCCTAATTTGTTTGAAGGGAAAGGAAATACCTCAAGTTCACCTGCGGTCTGTTTCGATATAAGACAATAGCAATAAACCACCATGATGGAGCACATCCTTTTATCCGGACAACGTTGATATCTATAGACTCGATCTTTCCAAATAATTTGGGTTTGTACATTGTATGAAAGGGGTCTTCATGTCCGAACGTATGGATGGATTTGTAAGCGAGCAACTGATTTGCCTGATGTATGTTTGTGCAGAGGCAAGTCCGTTTAATGATGAAAAACTCATTGATTACCTTCTGACAAAACGACCCCGTTATCATGCATTGGAGATTACGGGGATTCTATTATATAACAAGCAGACATTCGTCGGAGTACTGGAAGGACCGCAGGATATAGTACAACAGGTATATAAGAATATATGCAGTGATTCGCGATATAAAGACCCCTCTATTTTGCTGATCGAGCCCATTTCCCATCGACACTTTCGCGACTGGACCATGGGATTCAAGCCAAATGACTGGCTGATGGCGGAAATCACGCCGGGATTTAATCCGATGATGCGTTACCCAAAGTGGTCGCATGAGGATATGGGGGTGTGTTCAGGACAGATGTTTCAGTTCTTAAGGAATTTCAGGACGGGCATAGAGCAATCCTGTGCGGCAGAAGGATAAGCAAAGAAACACCTGAAGACACAATATCTACACGAACGCAGTGTCATTCTGATCTGACGTCTTTTAATAAAAAAACCCGCGGCTGTAACGTCGCGGGCTTTTGTTTTTTGTGAAACAGACTTTTTATTCAATGGTAATTTGCCAGGTCTTGTACGCGGTATTACCAAGGTCATCGGCGACGCTGACGGCCAGGACGTGGCTGCCTTTCTTGAGGTCGGACACAACAATGGCAACCTGTTCATCGGTGGTGTCATAGACGCCATCGTCGGGCAGACTGGATTTCCATGCAGTGTCGCTGTCGATGGTGTATTGAACCTTGCCAATGACAGAGAGTTCATCGACGACCGACAGAGCCAATTTGGCGACAGTGCCTTCAACAGTCAGGGTGTCATTTTTGACTGCCGGGGCAGTATTGTCAATCACGACGGGATCGCAGACACGCGAGGCGGTCAGGGCTGACACTTCATTGTTGCCCAGGCGGTCGGAGACGGTGACGCGGATTTCATAGCGGCCATCTTCGACGGTGCGGGTGTCCCATTCATACTTGGGCTGGTCAAGTTTATCTTTGATAAGAATCCAGTTGCTGCGGCCGAGTTTACGCATCTCAATGGTATATTCGAGCGGGTCTTTGTTGTCGTCTTCGGCGCGGGTCTGGATGACCAGAACAAAGGGCTTTTGTTTATCCAGTTTTTGTGCTGCGACGGCCGGGACGCGCGGGGCAAGGTTGGGAATCACCTGGGCAACGGCGACTTCACGGACAACCGGCGTTGCAGCATCATCATTGGACTGGAAAGTCAGACGATACTGACAGAAACGACCAACCGGGCAGGCGGCGTCAATGGGTGCCGTGACAGCAGCATCCTGTGTCCATGCAGAGAACGTCGAATCGTTGGGATCCTTGACATTACCGGAGCGGACTGACAGCAGAACCTTGCAACCGTCGGGGATATCGGCGTCGAGCTGAATCTTGCCCCAGCGTGCGGGCTGGCCTGCGTCGATGAGGTCAGAGGTGTAGGTGCCTTTGCGGCTCAGTGCATCGCTGAGGCGGACGACGGAGGCGGGGTTGGCCAATGCCAGAATCACATCTTTGCCGTCCATGGCAGAGGCGGTAATCTGCGAACTGGTTTTATTTTCATAGACGACCAGGCGCTGCTCGGACACCGGATCGATGGAAAACAGTTTGGCTTTGGGGCCGACGCCAAGCAGGAGCTTGTCGTTTTTGTCCAGCAGGGTATAAAAGACAGCCGGCTCAGTGAAGACGGCGGTGACAAACCCTTCGCTGGAGATTTTATAGACGAAGCCCGCGGACTTGGGAGCGGGGGCCTTGGGGGCCTGCTGCTGCGGCTGTGCGGGCTGGTTTTTCTGTTCATCAGTGGCAGGGGTTTTAAGATTCAGGCCGCCGTCGGCAGGAGCCGGAGATCCGGAAGCAGGAGCATCGGGTTTGCCGGGGGCTTTTTTGAGGGCAGCACCGGCCTGGAGCTGCTGGTTGGCGACATTGGCGCTGGTGGCGGCGGCATAGATAAAGCCGTCTGCGGCAATGCGAAGGGCGGTGATTTCATCCTGGTCGCTGTCGAACAGAACGGTGTATTGGCCGGTGGCGGGCTGAATGCGATAGACGATGCCGCGGGTGTCGGATCCGGCATAGAGGGAGCCATCGGCTCCGAAGGCCATCGATAAGATGTTCTTGTCTTTCAGTTCGCAAACCAGTCGGGGATTCTGGGCGAAGGCGTCGAGCTGCCAGATCTGGCCGTTGGGGCCGGTGGCAAGATAGATATTGTTGTCCTTATCCAGCAGAATCGCGAAGATGTACTGGACTTTTTCGTTTTCGAAGACGGTCTCGGTGCCGTTGGCGATGCGGATAAGTTTACCTTTTTCGCCGCTGACGCCGGCCAGGACACGACCGGCAACATCGAGTGCCAATGCATAAATATGCTCATTGGGCTGCGGGCTTTGCTGGACGGCGGCAGGGTCGGCAGGTGCCGGCTGTGCGGCCGGTTCGGGCTGTTTGGGATACAGCAGGTCGGCCTTGCCGTCGCGGAAGCGGACGATTTTGCCGGCAGGACTGGTACCGAAGTACAACGTGCCGGATTTGTCGGATAAGACGGTGTTGACACTCCAGATGTCGTTAAGTAAGCCGGCAAAATTGAGAGTTTCGGTTTTGGGGGCCAGGCGGATCTCACCTTCGGAGTCCACGACCACGGCATCGGTGGTGCCTTTGAGCAGGTCATCGCTGGTTTTATGGCGAACGATGACGGAGGTGATCGCAAAGGCCGCCCCGGACAGAGTAATGAGTGCTGTTATCGATACGAGACTGATTTTTTTTATTGCGTACATGATGATTCCTTATTTATTTTTATCCACGGTGAGTTCTATGGAGACCGAGCCGGAGGCAATCAGGCCGGTTTGTATGCTGGTTTCAATGAAATTGGTATAGGGAGTCATGGGCTGCACACGCTTGGCATCGGCCAGAACCATCATTTTGGTGGCCGGCAGATTGGGCAGCTCGGTGTTGCGGACGGCCAGACCGGATTGGGAAATCGGCAGACATACAAACAGGCGATCCTGCGGGATATTCAACACTTTGATGAGTCCATCCAGAAGGCTCTGGGCATCGACAACGGTGAACCGCTGGGGGGCGGTTTTATTCAGGAAAGACTGATACGCATCGGCGCCGCAGATTTGGAGCTGATACTTGCCATCGGGGCAATCCTGCGGAATGGGCAATTCTATCGTAAATGGAATGGCTTCGGAACGAAAACCTTTGAGGGCAACCTGAATGGTTACAGTTTGGCCGGGCTTGACGATGCTGTCAGACAGCTTGGCATCCCACAGCGAAACCTCCAGATTCTTCGGGGTGATTTCAATATCAAGGGTGATTTTATCCGGCGGCATCTGCTGAAATGGATTATTCATCAATGCTGCGGACAGTGACATCAGTTCTGTCGCCGGGGCCTGTACGGAATTGCCGGAAGATTTCCCTGTAAAGTCAATCGTACGGCCGTTTTCAAGCAGGATATTATAATGGTATGTCACAGCATGCTCGGGAGGCAGCTCGCCCTGAAAGAGTGCTGCACCAATTACAACCGACCGAAGGAGTCGCGGCGTCAGGCCGCGGTCTCTGGCAACTTTGCAGTGAAAGGTACGTTCCTCGGGGTCATCAAAACGTTTGACTTTGACGGCAATATCAATGAGTTTGGGGGCTGGCCCGGCGATACCCACCACACCGCATTCCTGATCGAAACGCAATGTTCCAGCCACTTGGCCTGCAGAACTCAGCTTGAAAGAAGTGTCGCGTGTGGCGATCACGGTATGAATTTTTCCCGCGGCCATCGGCAATTCGACAGCGCCAATCCCGTTAAAAGGATGTCCAAAACCATAGACTTTATCACCCACGACTTCGGTAACTGTACCGGTGACTGCCATCCGGATATCACCAGAGCACAAGGGAAGAATCAGGACGCCGCCAGGTTCAAAAGTGGACTTGGACTGAGATTCACCGCCGGCCTGAGCGAGTGAGCCGGCCTGTATCGGCAGCCAGCCGGCCGCCGAAAAAGTCTCTGAAAGCTGACTGCAGGCCTGAGGTGACAAATTTGTCACCAGCGGCATTTTGTTCTCGCTATGATTTGACCGTGTCCAGTCGGCCATTGCTTTTTCGGCTATGGCGTCCAGATTAATGGGCGCGGACAACTCAACATAACTTGTTGTATTCAATTGAGTTACTGTCTTCTCTTTACCCTCGCCAATCGGCAGCATATATTCTATTGGGGTGATCAGATAAAGAGGATCAATGGAGCCATCCCAGCCGGCGGACAAGGCCCCGGCCATACGTCCATTGATATAGACAGGTGAGCCGGAACAGCCATGAACTGAGCCAACATGTTTAAATCGCTCATCAGTTCCAACTACCAGAATCATATCTCTGGCGGGATTAGCCTGTTTAACCACACTCAGTATTTTTAGAGGAAACTTCTCGATTTTATCGCCTTCAAATACGCTCAGGTAATAGGCTTCCATTTCCGGTTTGACTTCATCGACCAGGATGTACTTGGAAGAATCCCAGTTTGCAGGGGGGGTAGCTCCGGAAACCAGTTGTGTCCCCAAAGAGCCAAATAGTATCATTGCTGTGACAAAATATCTCATATAACCGTCCATTCTGGTAAAATCTTTATGAAAAAACTGTTTGCAAAACTGTACTGTCGGTAAAGTCCTGTTGCAAGATAAAACTAAAGTTTCTATAATGATACCTCTTATCTTATTGTGAACTAATTGTATCGAGAATAAAGTCGCCGGCAAACGGCCCAAAACAAAGGACATTGACATGGACTCAAAAGAACGTCATGAGCTGATGACTAACGAACTGGCAGAGTGGATTGGCAAACTGCCTGGACTGATTAAGGAATACCGTAACCAGATCATTGGCGTGTGCCTGATTATTGTTGGCTTGATTAGCTGGCCGATGCTGAACCGGTGGCGTGCCCAGTCCGATGCCACGATTCAGGCAGAAGTCTCCACAGCCCTGGAACAGTTGGACATCAGTAAATACTCCGCTCTGCAGCAGAAAGACGATCAGACTTCCGCCAGTACGCTGCTGGTGGCTGCAAACAACCTGGCGGATCAGGCCAAAAAGGCGCCTAATGATGACCTGGCAGCAATTGCATTGATTAAACGCGGGCAGGCTCTGCGGGCAGATCTGCATTATCGCAAAGAAATGGTAACCGAAGATGTGGTCGCCTCGCAGATCAAACAGGCCCAGGAGTCCTATCAGGAAGCCCAGAATAAAGCCAAGATACCTGTGGTTAAAGCCATGGCCCAACTGGGGCTGGGACTTTGTTCTGAAGAACTCGGCCAGCTTGACCAGGCTAAGGATGCTTATCAGAAAATCGTCAACGACACCACCTTTGCAAATACCCCTGTTGCTGTACTGGCTCAGGAACGTATCAATAAGATGGCTGACAATAATGCGAAATACACCTTTGTGGATAAGCCCAAGGAACAACCCGCTGCGATTCAGCCACAGGTTCAGATTCTGCCGGTTACTCCGGAGGCTTCTACCCCAGGCATTCAGGCGGCACCGGCTGAACAGCCCAAAGTAGAGATTCCTGCTGCAACTGAAACCGTTCCCACTGAACAGCCTAAAACAGAAAACAAATAATTCCGGCAATGCCATCAAAAAAACATCCCAAAGACCCTGCTGGGCCACAGGAAGATAATCTGCCCATAGAGCCGAATGACGAGCTACCTTTGGAGGAAGATTCTCTGTCCGGGGATTCAGAAACGTTGGAAGCTGAGGAATTGGCCGGTGAGCAGCTTTGTTTTCACGTTGGCCAGAATCTTAAATTCAGGCGTTTGGACCAGTATTTAACCGGGCGGTTCAGTAATTTCAGCCGAACAAAGCTCCAGCAGTTGATTAAAGAGCAGGGTGTGAATATCAATGGACACCCGGCCAAACCCAGCTATAAACTGAATCCAGGCGACCAGATTGATTTAATTTTACCGCCGCGGGAATTGCGGGAATTGATTCCAGAAGATATCCCGCTGCACATTCTTTATGAAGATGATGATGTTGTTGTTGTGAATAAGCAGGCGAATTTAATCGTGCATCCGGCGCGGGGGTACAGGTGCGGAACCCTGGTTAATGCTCTGGTGTATCATTTTAAAAATAATTTATCTGCTGGATTTGCAGATTACCGCCCGGGCATTGTTCACCGTCTGGACCGTCATACTACGGGTGTGATTATTGTCGCCAAAAACGATACTGCTCACTGGAAATTGTCAAGACAGTTTGCAGAACGAACGAACAAAAAAACCTATTTGGCAGTAGTCCATGGAGCACCGGAACTGGATGGGGATTGCATTGATGTACCCCTGGGGGTTCATCCGATTATCCGTGAAAAATACTCGATTCGACCGGACATTGGTAAGCAGGCTGTTACTTTTTACCGTGTTCTTGAGCGTTTTCGGGGGTATTCCCTCGTGGAGCTGGACTTAAAAACCGGCCGAACCCACCAGATCCGCGTTCACATGTCCTATATTAAGCATCCAATCGTCGCAGATGATATGTACGGCGGCAAAGTGGTTTACCCGTGGCAGATTGAAAATCGTGAGTCCGCCATTGAGCAGCCGTTACTCAATCGAACTGCTCTGCACGCGTGGAAGCTCGAAATTGATCACCCCGCCACGGGCAAACGGATGGTATTTACTGCCCCAATTCCGGATGATATTCAGCGGTTTTTGACTGCCTTACGCACTTATCGCAAGCTTTCTTCCAAATAAAATTGGGTAATTACTGACCATAATTTATTGATATAGAAAAATTTATGACTTATCATCCTATAATATCTTTATTATCACTAATAATACACCTTGTACCTTTGTGAGATATCTTGTGGAAAACCTGTGAATTATCCTGTAAGGATTGTTTGATTTTTTGTGAGAAAAATCGCATTATCAGTATTAATAACACGGTTTGCTGTGAATAAAACACCCAGCCTAACAGGTTTTCCACAGTCCAGATCAGAGCGATATTTCTTGTAACCCATTATATCTTATGACTTTATTGGATCGTCCCAGGTTTTATCTCACAAACTCACTGGACATATAACAAATACTAAGTAAAAGATTTTTATACTCTTATATTTGAAATATCTCTTAACTCAATGTTTGTTTTGTTGTGAATGGCTTTGTTGAAAATCTTACTCAAAACGACTTTGCAAAATCCGTCTGAATCGAGTAGATTATGGGCTTATCAATTGAGAATAAAGAACGCTTTAAGTACAGAGCAGAATAAACTGCCGCTAAAAACAACGGAGGTTGCTTTATGAAAGTACGATTTAATCGGACCGCTTTACAGGATGCCTTGTCGCTGGTGACTTCGATTATCCCGAGCCGGACACCCAAGCCGATTTTGCAATGCATGAAAATCGTCGCCGACAAGGATGTCGTGAGTTTGTGTGCAACAGATATGGAGGCCGGGATTACGTATACAGTCACCCAGGTGGAAGTGGATAAGACCGGCGAAGCCGTTGTTCCGGCGGATAAGTTTTCTTCAATCGTTCGGGAAAGTTTTGATGAAGTGATTGAGCTGGAAACCGATGAGAATTCAGCACACCTGAAAGGGTCCGACAGTTTTTTCACAATTTATACACAGGATCCCTCTCAGTATCCTGCGATGCCGGCATTTGATGGCAATGCGGATATTGAAGTCGGGCTGGATCGGTTGCAGGAGGCGATTGCGCAAACGGTTTTTGCAGCAGCTAAAGAAAGTACGCGATATGCCCTGAATGGCATTTTATGGGAAGTTCATGGCAAAAAGCTGTCGTTGGTGGCGACGGATGGACGACGGCTGGCCAAGTCCACACTGTCTTTAGATAAAGCCTCACGTGAACCCGAGGGACGGATTATTGCTCCGTGCAAAACGATGCTGCTGCTGGAAAAAATTCCCGCCAGGGATAAAGCGATGGTTTCACTGCGGTTTGTGGATAATCATATTACAATAGCCTGTGACCCGGTGGTCATCAGTTCAAATCTGGTAGAGGGGAACTTCCCGAAATATGATGATATTATCCCCAAGGATTATGATAAGAAGCTGACGCTGCCCAAGGATGCTTTTTTAAGTGCGGTTCGTCGTGCGGCATTGCTGGCCAGCGATGACAGTAAAGGCATCAAGCTGTCGCTGAAGAAAAACAATATGGTCATCACAAGCCGTGCGCCGGAAACCGGTGATGCCCAGATTGATATGTCCGTGGAGTATGAAAGTGAGCCGATTGAAATCGGGTTTAATCCGCAGTACCTGATCGACGTGCTGCGTGTGTTGAAAACCGGTGATTTCGAGATGCACCTGGGGCAGTCAGACCGTCCGGGGATGTTCAAAAGCGGCAGCGGATTTATATATATTGTCATGCCGGTAAATTTATAATCAGTTGCGGGAGCGATTTGTTTGTGAAAAAACTGAGCGAATCGCAGGAAGAACAGCTTTTGCGGTCGGCGACTGCATGGCAGAAAAAACCGCCCAAAGGGCCGCAGCAGCTTGGCACTGCACTGGGCAGTTATATGAAGGTTTATGTCGATGGCCTGCGTCACGGCGGAACGGTTGCGGCGGCCTTTGAACAGGTTATCGGCAGTGAGCTGGCTCAATATTATCGCGCGGATCAGTTTTCGCGCGGTATTTTATATATTCAATCACCACCCGGGCCGTATATGCACCGGCTGAAGATGATGGAAACCGAAATTGTGGAAAAGCTCCAGGCGATTTGCCCGGGAACAAAAATAAAAGAAATACGAATCAAAGTCAAAAACGCAAAGCGCAATTTGCGCTGATGCAGGAATAAAACAGTATGACAGAGCAGGAAAATACCAATACAGCACAGCAGCCGCAGGCATCTTTTTACGATGCCAGCAGCATCAAGATTTTAGAGGGACTTGAGGCGGTACGGAAACGGCCGGATATGTACATTGGCAACCGCCAGGAAGGCGGCCTTCATCACATGGTGTATGAAGTGCTGGATAATGCCATCGATGAGTCGCTGGCCGGCCGCTGCGACAGGATTACCGTGCATGTGCATGTGGACGGCAGTTGCTCGGTTGAGGATAACGGTGTTGGCATTCCGACGGAAATGCATGCCGAGGCGAAGAAAAGCGCGCTGGAAGTTGTGTTAACCACGCTTCACGCCGGCGGCAAGTTTGACAATAAAGCCTACAAGGTATCCGGCGGTTTGCATGGCGTCGGTGTCAGTGCCGTCAACGCCCTGAGTGAATGGCTGGAAGCGGAAGTCTGGCGCAATGGCAAGCAATATCATTTTGAGTGCCGTCGCGGAATACCGACCGGGCCGGTTCAAGAGATTGGCCCGACTACCAAGCGGGGAACACGGGTGTCGTTTTTGCCGGATGATGAGATTTTTGAAACAATCGAATTGAAATACGATGTGATGGAAAAACGCATCCGTGAACTGGCTTATTTGAACGCCGGGGTACATATTACCTTTATTGATGATCGCTGCCAGCGGAAAGAGGTGTATCATTACGAAACCGGCATCAAGGCTTTTGTAGCATACCTCAATGAAGGTAAAACGCCGCTGTGTGATGTGATGTTTTTCACCAAAGAAAACGAGGAAGACGGCCTGGCCTGTGAAATCGCCATGCTGTACAACGATGGCTATAACGAGACAGCCCTGGCGTTTGCCAACAATATTCGCAATATCGACGGCGGGACGCATTTGTCTGGATTCAGGACTGCGCTGACGCGAACGATGAATTCTTATGCCAAGAACGCTAATATGATTAAGGACATGGCTCCCGGCGGCGAAGATTTGCGCGAAGGATTGACGGCGGTAATTTCGGTGAAGGTCCGCGAGCCGCATTTTGAGGCACAAACTAAAGTTCGCCTGTCCAATCCGGAAGTCGGGACATTTGTTGAAACCATGTTGAATGAGCAGCTTGCAACGTATCTGGAAGAAAATCCGGGGATCGCAAAGAAGCTGTTGAGTAAAGCGATTCAGGCGGCGGCAGCTCGCGAGGCGGCTCGCAAAGCGCGTGAACTGACCCGGCGCAAGGGGGCGCTGAGCGGGGCAAATCTGCCGGGCAAGCTGTGGGATTGCGCCAGCAAAGATACGGTTAATACCGAAGTGTTTATCGTTGAGGGTGATTCGGCGGGTGGTTCAGCCAAGGGGGGCCGCGATCGCAACCTGCAGGCAATTCTGCCGCTGAAAGGTAAAATTCTGAATGTGGAAAAGGCGCGCCTCGAAAAGATGCTGGGGCATGAAGAAATTCGCACAATTATCAGTGCGCTTGGAACCGGGATCGGGACCGATGAGTTTAATCTGGAAAAATGCCGTTACGGCAAAGTGATTCTGATGACCGATGCCGATGTGGACGGAGCGCACATCCGAACACTGCTGCTGACCTTTTTCTTCCGGCAGATGTCGCAATTACTTGAAAATGAACGGATTTTTATTGCCCAGCCGCCGCTGTATGAGATTCAGACCAGGGGACACAAGCACTCGGAGTATGTGCTTAATGAAGGCCAGATGCGCAAGCGGATGGAAAATAACGGTCTTGAGGGAACGGTGTTGCTGGTCCACCGGCCGAATAAGCCGCCGGTGTCGATTGAACAGGCCAAACTGGCACTATTGGTGAAAATTTTGAATGATGCCGAACGCAGCATCAATGTGCTGGAGCGGCGCGGCATTTTGTTCAAGAAGTTTATTTCCGACTTTTATGATGGCAACCGCTTGCCGGAGTATTACGTTCGGTTTGAAGGACAAAATGAGTTCTACTATGATCGGGACAGTTTTGATAAGCGCCTGGGGGAACTGAAAGAGGCCCGCGGCGAAGAGGCAATCCAGGAAGACGGATTTGCCGCCGAAGAACTGCATGAAGTGATGCGGCTTAATGAAATCAATGCCCGCCTGATGCAGGATTATGAGCTGGATATGCGGGATTACCTGGCGCTGCCATCGCAGAATATTATGGATGAAGACGCCGGCAGCCGGTTCGAAATGAAAAACGGTGTTGAGCAGTATCGGCTTCACACGCTGGACCAGGTCAGCCATGGCGTTCGGCAGATTGGCGCCCGGGATGTGGAAATCAAGCGGTTCAAAGGTCTGGGTGAGATGAACAGTGATCAGCTCTGGAGCACCACCATGGACCCGTCCCAGAGAACCTTGCTGAAAGTGACCATGGAAGACGCCGGGCAGGCCGACCGCATGTTCAGTATTTTAATGGGTGAAGATGTTGAAAAACGACGGAATTTCATCCAGGAACATGCGCTGGAAGTACAGAATCTGGATATCTAAAGATTTTGGGCCGATTGTGCCGACATAATACAGGGGAAAGTATGTCCATTTAAGGATACGATGCTTTTCCGAAATAAAACAAGATTAGCCCATAATTGACAAAGGGAGTCGAAAATGGAGACAATTTTAAGAGCAAGCTTAGTGGTTTTGATGCTGATGGTTATCGGATGCGGACCCAAAAAACAGCCGATTGGGCCGGATACGGAAGAGAGTTTGCTGATGCAGCTCGACCAGAAATTTGAAAATCCGGATGCCCATTATAAACTGGCCAAGATATATCATTCGCAGGGACAATGGGTTAAGGCAGAGTATGAGTATAATATCGCCATCGGTTTTGCTCCCCTGAATAAGTGGCCGGAGGCGGGATTGGTCAAGTTGTATGAGGATTTGGGCAAGAAGGACAATGCTCAGGCAGCAACGGATAAGGCGATGCGGACCTGTACTTCCGACAATGAGTTGATTATGCTGGCCAAGGCCATGCAGAAAGAAAATTTGCATGTACATGCCCAGACGGTTTATGAATATGCCCTGACAGTGGCTAAGAACAAGGGTGGCATCTACAAAGAAATGGGCTATTATTACCTGACGATGGGTGATAAGGTCCGGGCGGAGGATGCTTTCCGTAAGAGCTTGGAAATTCGGCCGTACCAGCCGGATGTGTCGGCGGAACTGGGACGTATGGGTGTTAAAGTGGTAGCGCCGGAAATTGTCCATCAGAAACCTACCGATATGAACCCGGCCAATTCACAGTATGAAGAAGAAGTGTTACAAAAGAAATAATGGCATGAGAATGACGACCAAGGCGGGTTTCAAGCCCGCCTTTTTTTATGGTCTTGATACAGACTCATTTGAGCTTGAAGGGGAGGAAGTATGATTGCATTTTTGCGTGAACTGGCGGCGGTGCCGCTGATGGTTTTGTTTTACGCGGCTGATTTACTGAAACTCCCAATCAGAGCATCCCTCGCCCGGTGGATTTGGGTGGTTACCGGACAACTTCGATGGGCCCAAACCTGGATTTGGCATACGGCAAAAACGCCTGGAATAGATAAGGTGACGCCGTATGCGGATGAATTGATTCGCAACACCAGGGATGCACGAATTCCTGCGTCGGTGGGATATTATGAATATGTGTTTAATCACAATTCCGAATCTGCATATCACTGGGCGCGCAAGGGGGATGAATTATGTACGCAGCACAAAGAAGCACTTTTGCCCCTTAAAATGATGCTCAGCGGTCGTTATCCTGAATATAACGCGGAAACCATTGCAGAAGCTATTTTACAACGAAATGATTTACCAATGGACCAAAGCCGAATAGCCTTGGTGGTCCAAATCTATCAATTATTAGACAATAAAGACTGGTCTGGAGCCGATGCCAGGATATCACATGTTCTTTCCGTTGAAGAGATCCCGGTATTGTGTTGTGCCCGATGGATTGTGTATATGGCTCAGGGACGTCCGGAAGAGGCACAACAACAATTAGCCATGGCCGGCAAAAGAATTCCAAAATCAGAGATATTGCGCCATCAGGCACTGGGAATGTATTTATTGGGTCGTATTGAAGAAGCGAAAAAATATTTGAACAGTGCAGTCCAGGAAGGGTTGGACATTCAGAGTATTCGTTTTCATGAGCCGAAGTTGGCCGAATTGCTGTCTGAACCTGAGACAAAGTCGAATCCATCCCAGCCGGAGGGGGTATAGATGTTGGAAAAGATTTTATTTTTTGTACCGGGCTTTCTGGTGGGATTTACAGTGCATGAGGCGGCCCATGCCCTGGTGAGCAAGTGGCTGGGGGACCGCTATGCGGAAAGTCAGGGGCGGATTTCGCTGAATCCGCTGAGGCACTTATCGCCGATGGGGACCCTGATGATGTTTCTGGCCGGCTTTGGATGGGGCAAGCCTGTGCCGGTTAATTTGTATAATTACAAGCACCCCAAATTGTATTATCTGCTCAGTTCACTGGCCGGACCAGCGAGCAATATTTTATTGTGCGGGCTGGCGCTGGCTGGATTATATGGGTTAGCTTGGTTCGGCAAGTTGGAAACCGATATTCCAGAGAATACCCATCGTTATATAATATATTATGGATGGTTAGTGTTGACGTCTATCCTATATATTAACGCGATATTGGCTGTGTTTAATCTGATTCCGATTCCGCCGCTGGACGGCAGCAAAATTTGGCCCTGTCTGATTCCGGGGATGCGGCCGGTGTGGACGGGAAAGGCGACGTGGGTTTGGTTTATTCTGCTGGTGGTGATGATGAAAGGAGATATTACATCCAAAGTTGTCATTGATCCGGCGATAACCTATATAAGTACATTAATGCCAGGAAGTTATTCGTCTGATGAGCCCCATGGTGAAAATGAAAAATTGCCCGAAGGATTTCCTGCGGAGATGGAGGCTCCTGAGGGGGCTGAGTATGTGAAGTATAGCGGCACAAAAAATGATAATGGTGAATACCACTCTTTTTACACATATTTTTGGTTAGAAGAACCGAATTCGATAGATGGATTCAAGGAAGGATTGATTGAATCTTTGACCAAACGCGGCTGGATTATTGCTAAATTATCTCCCGGACAAGAGTTAGACGCATGGGAAAAAGAACCGTTCCGTGATCAAGATGATAGTGAAGTCATTCTTTCGGTAAGTTGGTCGAGACAATGGCTTCGCAAAAATAATACGCTTATGACGACGATATCTTATTATACTGATCCGAACGAATCCGAGTCGGTGGATTATTGTGAAGTTGAGTATAAATATCGTATTGAGAAGTAATGTAGACTATATAGGTATTAATTGACCTGTATTTTTCATCTCTTTTCAAAAAAAACCTTGCAAAAAGCGGGGGAATGAGTATCTTATGGTCTTTTATAGCCTATGTCGCACGGGGACACCCGGCGGTATCAGTACTGCCAAGCGGGGCTGACAGATTCGCAGCATGGTCAGCTCAAGCCTCCGACAAGGCCCGGTCAATTCGTTTCTGAAACGGATTCTGCGACCAGCAAAAACGTACAACTACGATGACTTTTGGCAGACGGCTGTTTTGTCTGCGCAAGTTCTTTTATTTGATGCAGCGATGCAGTCTATAATGGGCTGTCGAATACCCGGTGGTGTAATCGGTAACACAGGAGGTTTTGGCTCTCCCATTCCTGGTTCGAGTCCAGGCCGGGTAGGTTTACTGTGAAATATTAATAGTGGAATCAAAAAATAGGCCGAAAGGCGATTGAAGATAGAAAAATGAATCAGCATCCAACAACGATATTCAGCGGGTCCGGGAATCCGCAGTTAACCGAGGCTATTTGCCGCTACCTGAATCTTGAGATGGGTATAGCGAAAATATGGCGTTTTCCGGACGGCGAAAAGTGTGTTCGCGTCGAATCCGATGTGCGCGGGCACGATTGTTTTGTAGTGCAGCCGACCTGTGCCCCGGTGGATGAGAACCTGGTGGAACTGCTGATTTATCTGGATTGCCTGGCCCGTGCCAGTGCGGCCCGTGTGACGGCGGTGGTGCCATATTTCGGGTATGCTCGTCAGGACCGCAAAGATGCCGGCAGAGTACCGATTACGGCCAAGATGGTGGCGAATCTGATTGCCGCCGCCGGGGCGGATCGCGTGCTTGCGATCGATATGCACGCCAAGCAGCTCCAGGGATTCTTTGATATCCCGGTGGATCATTTGACGGCCGAGCCGGTGATGATCAAGTATCTGCGAAAAAAGGCGATATCGGATTTGACGGTCGTAGCGCCGGATGTAGGCAATATGAAGACCGCCAGCCGTTATGCGACAGCGCTGGGTGCCGAGCTTGCGATTATTCACAAGCGTCGCATCAGCGGCAATGAAGTGACGTTTGATGAGATTATCGGCAACGTGGAAAACCGCAATATCATCATGTGTGATGATATGATTTCCACCGGCGGTACAATTACCGGCGCTGCCCATCTGGTTCGCCAGCGAGGCGCCAGGAAGATTTATGTGGGCGCCACGCATGGTGTATTTTGCGGACAGGCAATTGAAAAATTGCAGCAGGCGCCGATTGATGAAGTGATTGTGACCGATACGATGCAGCAGGATGAAAGCTGCAAGGCACTGAGTAATTTGACGGTATTGAGTGTGGCGGAATTACTGGGTGAAGCAATCCGACGCATTCACGAGAATGAA
>JBDKVE010000246.1:0-28997 GCA_039679345.1 Anaerohalosphaeraceae bacterium | reverse complement strand
GGATAATGGCCAGTGGAAGCCGGTCCCGGGAAACATAAGTTACGGGATCGAGAAAGATCAGTTTAATGAAGCGACCTTCAAGACGGTTACGACGACGGCGGTGCGATTGGAAGTCAAATTGCAGAATGACTATTCAGGCGGTATTTTGGAATGGAGAATCAAATGAGACGTTATAAGTCGCTGATTAATAAGAGGCAGATACAACAATCCTGAAAGATAAAGTCAGCAAAACTGGCTGGCAAGTACCTGCGATTTAGCAAAACAGCATGTAGCGTTATATCGTGCTTTGACTTTGGGTGGTTGGGGGCCTTCGCCCTCGTACGACGGTTGCATTGGGGCTGACAAGGCTATACTCCGTCGGCCCCAATGCAAAGACAACGAGTCGGCTATACTCTCATGGACAACTGGTATAGAACAATGAGGCAAGTTACTCACAAGACTCTGCTTATACGACATAAATAACAGGCAAAATAATGCAGAAAAAAATTCGTGTTTTTATTGAAAACACTGGCTTCCGTTGCTTAATACGTGATTAAAATCTGCGAAAGTTTATATCATAAATAAAAGGAGAAAGAAGCCGTGGCAGTGCGTGTCTTAGTTGCCGATGATAATGAAATCATGCGGGAGGGAATATGTGCATTGCTTCGCAAATGCGATGGAATAGAAGTGGTCGGTCAGGCTGTTGATGGCCGGATGGCAGTTGCAATGGCAAGTAAAATGCGACCAGACCTCATGATTATAGATGTGGAGATGCCCAATCTCAATGGCATTGAGGCAACACGACAGATGATTGGCCTTCAACCCAATCTCAAGGTCATGGCGCTTTCTGCTCATGCCGAAGGCGACCTTGTCGCCAAAATGATCAAGGCGGGTGCCAGAGGCTACATGCACAAGGCCTCGGCCTTTTCAGAGCTGAAAGAGGGCATTAGGATGATGCTTGAGGGAGAGACTTTTCTGTGCAGCCGTATCTCCGAAGTCTCATTTTCAAATTGTGTCAACATGATCCTGAATCCTATTATGTCGGAAACAGATGAATTACAACTTTTCTACAACCGAAACATCAAATAGCCGATAAAACTCAAAAACAGTTGATTTGTAAGTGCATGTATCCAAATGACTTATATGTACATCTGTTTTGATGCACATTTTATATATTCTTTCATATCCATTTCCTATATTTGCTTTACTTGCGAAGACAACATGCCTTCATCATGTCCACCTGGAAAGTATGGCAGTTCGGACCGAGCGGATAAGCCCATCGGCCTTTAAATGATTTTGCGAAATCCCGCATACAATCTTTAATCTCGTCACAATCTGCACACGAACAGGATGTTCCCTTTGAACTTCCATATTTTAATTTGTTACAAAACCAAATGTTAATCGAAGGATATATAAGCTCTTCAGCTTGTCCCCCAGTTTTTTCATGAGGGTCAATAGTACTTTCTCCACCAAAACTTGTTATTCCATTAAGTTCGCCCTCAACACTGAATATTGTGCCTAACAAATCTACTTTTCCTTTGGGCCACCAGCCGTAACTTTCAGTATCATTGATTACCGTCCACCAGTGTCCATATCCATCAGCTTCTTTAGGTCCAATTATTGCAAACAACTTAATATGATTCCTTTTTAAAACAATTCCATCGCATATTACCTTTTCTTTGCCCAGTGGATCGATATTTATATTTGGATTCCCTTTCACATATTCATACAGATTCAATCCGTCGATATATTGTGCCGGATCCTGCTGATAAAACCGTCCCATGAAGGGGCTATAGTCTCTGTGGCGGTAGTGCATCTTGGTCAGTTGGGGGACGCCGGAGGCAAAGTCGAACGAATCAATTTCCCGGCCGGTAAAGGCGAACGGGTTGCCGTGCTGGGAGACCGCAAAGGTCTGGGTGTAGTCGGCATTGTAGTAATGGGTGGCGCCGTAGGCATCGTATTCGGACCGTTCCACAAGGATACAGTTGCTGGCCGTCAGATAGACGATGGCCGCGGGGCTGTACAGGTGGTCATGCAGATAGCGACGCATCGTATAGGTCGCACCCGGGCAGGAGGCATACACCACTTCGTCGATATAGTTGCCATAAGCATAAAGCTGCTTATATACGCCCTCCGACGTCGGCAGGTCGTATTCTGGAATTTCCATGGCCAATCTCCGCTTGACCATGCCACCCGAAACCTGCCCCGGCTGGCTGTCGATGGAGGTATAGCGGTTGGACAGGTTGGATGAAACGGCTGCGGTGGTATGCGTATCGCCGGGCCGTGTGAGCAACTCCATCTTAACTCCTATCCTGTCCATGCTGTATGCTTCAGTTTAGCTGCAAAAATATGTAACCCTAATTTACGCCGGGTATTATACATGGCGTGAGAACCGGGGTCAAGCTGCAATTGGCTGTGCCCACCGTTGTAATCGGGATAGTTTCACTTCTCTTGAGCTTTTATGTGGATATATCAGGGTGTAAATTCGCCAAAATCCCGCTTTATATACCCAACGGGCATGATTATTCCGCGAGCAAAAGAAGCAAGTGGTTAATGTTGCTGTACTTAGCCGCGACGAAACAGAGAATTTCAAGTCGGATTCGTATATCATATAAAAGTTGGATAAAATTATTTCACTTTTTGGTCTTTGGGGGATAAGATACCCCGAATACCCGCCGGGCGGGTATTCATACAGGATAACGATACCAGGTAGGATTCTGCCTTTGGCGGAACCATTTTGTTAGGGACCTAACGTGAGACAATGGCGATTTGAGATTACCAGTCGGCAGGGCGTTGCCGATGTGCACGGCAAAGCCACACTCGGCAGCATCCGTGAACTGGCGATTCAGTCCGTGGAAGATGTACTTTTTTCGCGGGTGTATCTGATTGAAGCGGATTTTGACGAGGCGTTTGCCCAACGGGTCGGGCGTGAGCTGCTTGCCGACCCCGTATGTCAGGATTATGTCATCGGTCATTCACCGCTGCCTTCGGGGGCAGTGCAGGCGACGCAGGTTGAAGTCCACCTCAAAAGCGGCGTGACCGACCCGACGGCCGAATCCGTTCAGGCGGCATTAAAAGACATGGGGGCCAACGCGGTTGCCAGTGTTCGCACGGCTCGCAAATATATCCTGCTCGGACCGGTGCCACAGGAGGATGTTCAGACTATCAGCCGCCGCGTGCTGGCCAACGACTGTATCGAAGAAGTGATTTACGGCAGTGATGCCGAGCCGCCAAGTCCGCATATCCAGCCGTATCAGATGAATCTGGTGCATATTCCGATTCGTGAGCTGGATGAAGAAGGCCTTGTCCGTCTGAGCAAAGAGAAGGACCTGTTTTTGAATCTGACCGAGATGCGGACGATTCAGGATTATTTCAAACGCATTGGCCGCGAACCCACCGACATCGAGTTGGAATCGCTGGCCCAGACCTGGAGCGAGCATTGCGTTCATAAAACGCTGAAAAGCGCCGTCGAGATGGAACATGACGGCAAGACCATTCGCTTTGGCAACCTGCTCAAGGAGACGGTTTTCAAGGCGACACAGGAACTGAATAAAGACTGGTGCATTTCGGTGTTTGCCGATAACGCCGGCGTGATTGAATTTGAGCCGGATATGGCGGTCTGTTTTAAGGTGGAAACCCACAATCACCCCTCGGCGCTGGACCCTTACGGCGGTTCGGCAACGGGCATCGGCGGTGTCATCCGTGACCCGATGGGTACCGGGATGGGGGCCAAACCGGTTGCCAATACCGACATTTTCTGTTTTGCCCGGCCGGACATGCCTTTGTCTGAGGTGCCCAAAGGGGTGCTGCATCCCCGGCGGATTATGAAAGGCGTTGTTTCCGGCGTGCGCGACTACGGCAACCGTATGGGGATTCCCACCATTAACGGTGCGATTTATTTTGATGATCGTTATGTCGCCAATCCGCTGGTCTTCTGCGGCAACATCGGCCTGATTCCCCGTGATAAATGCTTTAAACATCAGAAATCCGGGGATTATATCGTCGTCGTTGGCGGCCGGACCGGCCGGGATGGCATCCACGGTGCCACATTCTCCAGCGGCGAAATGACCCACGAGCATGAAACGATTTTCTCCCATGCCGTCCAGATCGGTAATGCGATCACCGAAAAGAAGATGCTGGATGTACTGCTGATGGCCCGCGATCAGGGACTGTATGATTCCATCACCGACTGCGGCGCGGGCGGCCTTTCCAGTGCCGTCGGAGAAATGGGCGAAAAGCTCGGTGCGGTCGTCGATCTGGATAAAGTGCCGCTCAAATATGCCGGCCTTAGCTATACCGAAATCTGGATCAGCGAGGCCCAGGAGCGGATGGTTATTGCCGTCCGTCCCGAACAGATTGAAAAAACGCTGGCCCTGTTTGCATCCGAAGATGTCGATGCAACGGTTATTGGACACTTCACCGACGACAAGCAGCTTGTCCTGCGATACAACGGCGTGGAAGTGGGGCGGCTGGAAATGGAATTCCTGCATGAAGGAATTTCCAAATATTCCCGCAAGGCCGTATGGACCAGTCCGAAATTGTCGGAACCGGCCATCGCCGAAAAGAAAAACTACAACGAAGATGTCTTGGCGATTTTGTCCAGCTACAACGTCGCCAGTAAAGAATGGGTCATTCGTCAATACGACCATGAAGTGCAGGGCGGCAGCGTCATTAAACCCCTGACTGGGATTGCCAACGACGGTCCTTCCGATGCGGCGGTCATTCGTCCGCTGCACAAGTCGGACCGTGGTATTGCGGTGGCCTGCGGGATGAATCCCTTCTATGGCGATATCGATCCCTACTGGATGGCATTGTCGGGAATCGATGAAGCGATTCGCAACCTGATTTGTGTTGGCGCCCGGCCCGACCGGATTGCCCTGCTGGATAACTTCTGCTGGGGCAATTGCAATCGTCCAACGACCTTCGGGACGCTCGTTCGTGCCGCACAGGCCTGCTATGATGGGGCGATGGGCTTCGGCACGCCGTTTATCTCCGGCAAGGACTCGCTCAATAACGAATTTGTCTGCGAAGACGGCCGGGTCATTGCCATTCCCGCCACACTACTGGTCAGCGCCATCGGTATCGTGGATAATGTTAACCAGTGTGTGACGATGGATGCCAAGCAGGCGGGCAATCTGTTGTTTGTGGTTGGTTCCACAGCCAACGAATTAGGCGGCTCGCATTATTATCGGTTGAGCGGTCAAATGGGCGCCAATGTTCCCAAAGTCGAAATCAGCCGGGCACTGCGAACGGCTCAGAAGCTCAGTGAAGCCATCCGCAAGGGTCTGGTGCGAAGCTGTCACGACTGCTCTGAAGGCGGACTGGCCGTGGCGCTGGCGGAAATGGCTTTTGCCGGCGGCCTGGGCATTAATGCCGATTTACGCGGCCTGCCGACGACCGATGATTGCGTCCGAACCGATGCCCAGTTGTTCAGTGAATCCAACAGCCGGTATATCGTTGAAGTTGCTCCGTCGCATTTCCATGAATTTGCATCGCTGATGTCGAATGTGCCGTTCGGCCAGATTGGTGAAGTGACCCACACTGACCGACTGACCATTCGCAGCCGCAAACAGCAGGTGGTTGTGGATTGTGATCTGGCATCACTGAAACAGGCATGGCAAAAACCGCTGGCATGGAAATAATACTTGATAAGTATCATGATGCCGCGAGCAAAAGAAGCACGTGGTTGAAGTTGCTCTACTTAGCCGCGCCGAAATAGAAAATATCAAGTAGGATCAGTATAAAGTCAGTAAAAAATAATTCCAATCAAAGGACTAGCTTTCAGGCTGAATATAAACTATGAAACAGGCAAAAGTATTAGTGTTGCGGGCGGCAGGGGTCAACTGTGACCTCGAAACCCAGGTCGCGTTTGAATTGGCAGGCGCCACGGGCGAGCGTATTCATATCAATCGTTTGATTGAAAATCCGGCCCTGCTGGATGGGTTTGATATTCTGGTTTTCCCCGGCGGATTCAGCTATGGCGATGATGTTGCCGCCGGCAAAGTGCTCGCCAACCAGGTCGTGCATCACCTGACCGAGCCGCTGCATCGGTTTGTCGAACAGGGCAAGCTGATTCTGGGTATCTGCAACGGTTTTCAGGTGCTGATTAAAACCGGCCTGCTGCCCGACCTCGACGGCAAGGCACAGCCGAGCCTGACGGACATGCCCGCCACGCTGACCGACAATGACAGCGGCAAATATGAAGACCGCTGGGTTTATCTCCAGCCCGGAACGAACCGTTGCGTATTCCTTGACCCCGCCCGACGCCTGTATGTCCCCGTGGCCCACGGCGAAGGCAAGATTCTCACCAAAGACCCGCAGACCCTCGAGCGGATCATCAATAATGGCCATGTCGCGTTTCGTTATGTCGATGAAAACGGCAAACCCGGCCCATTCCCAATCAATCCCAACGGCTCCACTGACAGCATTGCCGCACTGACCGATTCCACAGGCCGGGTCATGGGGATGATGCCGCACCCGGAACGCTTTGTCCGCTGGACGCAGCATCCCCGCTGGACACGTCTGACGGCAAAGCAGAAAGAAGGGATGCCCGACGGCATGACGATCTTTACCAATGCGGTTCGCTATGTGGAGTCCAATTTATAAGGACTGAACCCTTTTGGTTTCCATGGGTACTCCCGGGAATCTATTGTGATGGCACACTCACGAAAAATGGTGTTCGGATGGTATGATTACGCCGTTTTTCTGTGTTATTATGTTTATGCCTCCGGATCGATTGTACTTCCGATTGCCCTGGTGTCGCTGGCCCGCGAGTTAAAATTTTCACTGGAAGAAGGCGGCCTCAGCGCCGGCGGGGCGTTGTCGCTGGGACGTGCGGCAATGATTTTGATATTCATGCTGCTGTGCGGATTTATGGCGGGCCGCTGGGGTAAACGCCGTGTCTTTGGGATTTCACTCATACTGACCGCAATAGGCCTTGGATTGTCCGCCTCCGCTTCCAATTATGCAATCCTGTTTTTTGCCTTGATGGTCACCGGTATCGGTGAAGGTGCCATTGAAGGGCTGGCAACGCCGTTTGTGCAGGACCTGCACCCGGACCAACCCGGGCGATATCTGAATTTTGCTCACGCCTTCTGGCCGATTGGGCTTCTGTTTACCGTCCTTCTCTTTGGATGGCTGCTTTCGGCTGGGGTGTCCTGGCGGCTGATGATGGCATCCGTTGCCTTGGCGGCGATTCTTCCGGCGGCGATGCTGCTGGTGCCGCGAAAAAAACAGCCTTACCCCGAACATCCCGAGCCGCTGCACTGGTCGGTCGTTCACAATCAGGCCATGACGATTCTTCGGATTCGTCGATTCTGGTTGTTTTTTGCGGCAATGTTTGTCGCCGGCGGGGGAGAAATCTGCCTGACATTTTGGTCTGCCAGCTACATTCAATTACATTTTGCCGCTTCGGCCTGGTCCGGAGCCGTCGGAACCGCCGTGTTTGCGGCGGGAATGATAGCGGGTCGTACCGCATGGGCGTATTTTATTCGCCAGCATCAACTCGGCAGGCTGGTTGTATTATCCGCTGTTGCCGGAACTCTCATCACGCTCTGTTTTCCCGTCCTGCATCATCTGGGACTTTTCTTTATCCTGTTGTTTCTGGCCGGAATTGCCACTGCCCCATTCTGGCCCAGCGTACAGAGTTATTGCACGGATTGTCTGCCTACTGCGGATAAAACCATGATATTCATTTTGCTGTCCTGTTCCGGCATTCCCGGCTGTGCAATCTTTACCTGGCTGATGGGGTATATCGGGAATCTAAGCGGTAGCCTGAGCCTGGCATTCTATCTGGTTCCGGCCTGTTATCTATTGCTGGCTATAATGATCGGCGTGGACGCCATGGTTCATGCCGGATTATCCAAAAGAAATCACAATCCCCTTACTTGTCCCGATTAAAATATATAAATTGGATAGGATAAGTCATTATACTAGAAATCAAACCGATATTGCCATACTGTTGACAAAAAAATTTCACTTTAAAACGTGTCTAACAACAGGGTGGTGAAGGTTTTTTTGTTGCTCGAACCTCGATTTCTTGATTCACCGAATTGGTTGAAGTACAATAAAACTGTAAAAACAGATTCCCTCGGACGCGTCAGGATTACCACAAAAGACATTCAAATTTCATGATTCGAAAAAAAAACACAGAATAAAGATAGGCAATAACATGAAACATTCAAATGTTAATAAAAATAAAATTTTTCGGGGCAATTTAGGCCGGTAAGGGTATTTAGTAGTAGGAAAATAGTTAAACAAGGGCATGTAAATAAATTCTGTCTTGCGATCGATGAGGTTAGTAGCAGGGTGTTGAAATATGAATGAAACATACCCTCAGTCAGGTGGGAATGAGTGTGAAAAGTCAAACAAAGACGACTTCATAAGTCTGTTTTTGTCAAATCAGCGACGTATCTTCACATTCATCCTGATGTTTGTCCCGAATCGCTCCGATGCCGAGGATCTGATGCAGGAAACCGCGTCGTGGATGTGGAAGAATTTTGATGAATATAAACCCGGCACCAATTTCGGGGCCTGGGGGGTTCAGGTTGCCCGATACAAAATATTAAAGCTGAACAACCGTACCCAGAGCAGCCGTTTAAAATTCGGCGGCGATCTGGTGGATTTGATTGATGCCAGGGCGGAAACGGTTCTGGATGAAGCCTCTATGAAAATACATGCACTACGCAAATGTCTGTCGGGAATGAATGAACAGAACCGACGGCTTCTTTATTTACGTTACGAACAGGGCTTGACCCCGCAAAAGCTGGCCCAAATGGTGGATCGTCCCGTACATGGGCTG
Source organism: Anaerohalosphaeraceae bacterium (assembly GCA_039679345.1). GTDB lineage: Bacteria > Planctomycetota > Phycisphaerae > Sedimentisphaerales > Anaerohalosphaeraceae > Anaeroglomus. The sequence continues at coordinate 20,218 of JBDKVE010000246.1, read as the reverse complement.
TATAAAACCATGGCCCGTATCCATAAAATGCTGCTTCGCTGTGTTCGGCAGAAATTAATCACAGAAGGAGAAGACTAATGCAGCCGGACAACTATCTGGACCTGGAGGAGTTGATCCTCAAAGAAATGGATGGGACGATTACCGAGACGGAATTTACCGAATTGTGTGATCGTCTGCGGAATGACCCAGACTCCCTTAGTTATTATCTTGACTTTATGACCCTCTGCGCCGGGATGCTCAAGCCTGGCGAAGTCACACTCTGTGAAACGTCCTGCTGTGATATCGAAGATATCGGGCAGTCGGCCTTATGGATGGCTCTGGCCGAAAATGAACGCACCGCCGAAGCGGTTCATCTGGAAAAAGCAGAGCCTGCCCCGGCATTAGATCATCAGCAGCTCATGGCCGGATGCCGACAAGGGGTCTCCCGTGTAGCACTCTATACCGCTATTATCTCCACCGCTGCGCTGCTGATGATGATAGCCTTTGTAATGACCTATCCGCGCCAGATGCGGGATGCGGTGGCAACCTTATCCGGCAGCAGCAATGCCGTCTGGAGGGAAGATACAGGGCTGACAGCGGACAAAAACCGCTTGTATACTCATTCTACCTTGTCGCTGCAGGAAGGATTTGCTGAGATTACCTTTGATAATCAGGCCAGGATTATCCTCCAATCCCCGGCCCAGATTGATATTGAAGACTATAATCAGATATTCTTACGCAGCGGCAAATTATCCGCAGTCATTCCGCCGACAGCGGTTGGATTTGTGGTTCGTACTGCCGCGGCATCGATTGTGGATTATGGCACGGAGTTTGGCGTCACCGCGGATGCTTCCGGTCATACTGAAGCTCATGTCTTTGAAGGCAGGGTCGAACTGCGAAGCGGTTCCGACCCGATCCGATTTGCCGGGATTATGAAACTGACCAAGGGTTTTGCCGGTTGTGTTGACCAAGCCGGCCAGTTGTCATCGGAACTGATGAAGGCCCAGCCGTCGTCCTATGTCCGTCAGCTTCCGGCCAAACCAACGTTCGGCCAGCCGGGTAAACGCATCGATTTGGCCGATATTGTCGGCGGCGGAAACGGCTTCGGGACGGGCAAAGAATGTATAGGTATCGACCCCATTTCCGGAAAATTAAACAAAGATCTGATGCTGGTCAATCGAAAGCTCGGATATGTGCAGTATTTTCCGGTTCCTGAGATGCCCTGTATTGATGGGGTTTTTGTTCCGCTCGGAGGGAACATCCCCCAGGTGGTTACGTCGCAGGGGCATGTTTTTAAACAGTGCCCTTCGACCGATGGCTGTTTTTGGATTGAAATTACCAACAATCCCATCGCAAGCATCAGCGGAAACGCAGGTGGGGAGGCCATTGATGTGCACCTGGTTCGCCTTGCCGGGATTCAATTCGGTATACCGATGCATCCGGCCATTATGATGCATTCCAATACCGGAATAACCTTTGATTTGGATGCCATCCGTGACACGATTCCCGGATCGCATATCCGTTGTTTTACCTCGATGTACGGCATGTCGGATACGGTTATTCAGCAGAATGTGCAGTCGGATATGTGGGTATTAGTGGATGGGCAGAAACGACAGGGGGCGCACTTTATCTATGATAAAACCTGCCATTATGCCTATATCAATATTGAAATCGCCGATCAGGATCGTTTTCTGACCCTGATGTCAACCGATGGTGGGGATGGTAATGGCGGCGACTGGACATTTTTTGGTGATCCGGCGCTTGAACTGGAAACAAATACTGTTCAGCCGTAACATGCTGAGTTCTTTGACAATATCATAGAAAATTAAATCTCTGCTGTTCGTATCAAATTGGAAGAGCCATTCATGATTTAGAGGATGTCCTGCTAGAAAGGAGGGCCGTATTTTCGTGCTGTTCCATTTTATATAGGATTGATATGCTCCACAATATATCAAGAATTGCCTTATTAAAGGCGTTGATGAGCATGTGTATCGGAGTGGTGGTAGAAAAAAACTAACAGTGTATCTTAAAGACAGGAGGGAACAATAAGAAGGTCCAATGAATCTTAATTACAGTCAGATTAATTTGGGATATTTGAGAACACAATTTTAAGAAAGAGGGGGATGGTTAAGATATTTCACAAAAGGGCTTGTCAGTATTGATATCAGGGAAAACAGAGTAAGAGGGTATTGGATCAATTTTTTTTGCAGGAGTCAGTCAAAGGAGATTGGGTTGTTTTTGCTAATCCGATTGAGAAGTAAATACCGATTAAATAAGCTAAAAACATAATTGTCCTTAGTTTTATGTTAGGAGAGATGACAATGAAAATTAAAAACAAGTTTTTATGTATCGCCATGTTGGCGACAGTGATGCTGATGTCGTGGCAGGCCTCTGCCGCCTCTATCTCGATGAATTTTGTCGAGAACGCAACAAACCAGATACTGACTGGCGGAACGCCGATCGGCCCGATCGGAACGGATGGGATTTACTGGAATCACAACTCCACACTCGGAACCGGGAGTACGTACAAGTCGGGTACTCAGGCTAATCTGATTGATGATACCGGTGCCAATACCGGTGTCGGTGTTACCTGGCTTTGTGCCGGCACCTGGTGGACCGACGAAGGTACAGGCAGCGATGAAACCAAGCTGTCTGTCGGGTATCTGGATGACGGCGTGACCACAGACCCCTATGGTGTGGTTGTTACGTTTACCAATGTCCCCTATGCCCGGTACAGAGTTTATGGTATGTACGCCTCGGATACAAACCAGGGCACGTCCCCTTATATCGTCACAATGCGGAATTTTGAAGTCAATGGAGTATGGGTATTAGGTGGTAATGCAGCAACTCGCGCTCAGGCCTATGGCAGAACAGATCGCAACTTTACAGCCAATGGGGCTTATTGGACCGAGATTGAACCAGGTGTCGTTGGCAACTATTGGACGATTGAAACGATGGGCTCAACACTGACTATCAAAGGCTTGCGGCGGCAAGACCCTGGTCGCGGTTCTCTCTCAGCCGTGATTATTGAAGAACTCGATAAATTCCTTGCCTATGATCCTGATCCATCGGTGGGAAAAGAAGTTCCTGTCAATCAGGTGCTCACCTGGAAGCAGCTCTCCCAAGTCAGTGATTTGGGGGTTACCTATAAGGTGTATTTTGGTACAGAACCCAATGAACTGAAACCTGATTATTATGGCAATAAGCTGGTCAAAACCACAACCGCCGATCCGGCTGATTTCTTCTTTGATCCCGAGTTGACCACTAGCACCAAATATTATTGGAGAGTGGATGCTCTGGAACCCAATCTGCCCGGTGCCCCGATTGTCCATACCGGTGGAGAATGGTGGTTTACCACACAACCGCCTTCACCGCGAATTGAAACTAACCCGGTCAGCCAGACGGTTCCCGCCGGTACTGCCCAGGTGCAGATGTCGGTCGCAGGGATTAACATTGCCACCTATGAATGGTATAAAGATGGTGTTAAGCTGACTGCTGCACCTGCTCTTTATACGGGTGAGAATACTGCAACGCTGACTATCCTGGATGTCCAGTTGGCCGATGAAGGTTTCTATTATTGTGTTGGAGATAACAGTCTGAAACAGCCTGCAACATCCGCCTCGGCTCAGCTTCTGACCGAACGTCTGGTTGGCTGGTGGAAGCTCGATGGCGACCTGGCTGACTCGATTGACGAAACCATCACAGGCGCAGCGGCTCATGACGGATCTAGTGTCGATCCGAATTATGTTGCGGTTGGCAAAGACGGCGGAGCACTCCAGTTCTTTGGCGATGTAGATGGTCTGGTCATATTCAACAACAGTGCTGATTTCTTTAATTTCTATCCGCGCGGTTATACCGTCAGCGCCTGGGTGAATATGCCGGAAAAAGCAAGCAGCCCGTGGGGTGCATATATTTGCAAACAGGGGGCAGATCCTGCTCGCGGTTTCATCCTGACCCATCAGGGAGCAGGGCAACCTGTTCATACGCTGCGTCAGTCCTTCAATGACCTTGGGTCCAATACGGATGCAGATGATAACAATTGGCACTTGGTCACTGGAACCTATAATGCTGTAACCAAAGTGGGTAAAATCTATGTGGATGGTGCCTTGAAAAATCAAGCCACCAACACGGCTACAGTCGATGGTAGTCCCGCCAATCTGATCTTCGGTGCGGAAAATCTGACTGCAACGACTGCACCGTATAATGGTCTTCTGGATGATGTCCGTATTTGGAGTTATCCGCTGAGTGACTATGATACGGCACTGCTGTGGACTGACTTTAATCCCGGCATGACGGTTTGCCTGGAGAAATATCCGATGGATGTCAGTGGTCCAGAGGGAACGCCGGATTGTATCGTTAATCTCTATGACTTTGCTGCCATTGCTGATAAGTGGTTAACATGCAATCGCGTACCGGAGTCAACGTGTCCTTAAATGGAATAGGGTATTTTACCTTGATGACTTCAGATAAGTAAATTTAAGAAAATAAAACAATATTAAGGAGAAATAACCATGAAGATAAAGCTATTATGTATTGCGTTGACTTTGGTTTTCGCAGCGGGAGGTGTCTGGGCCGGGACAATCTCGCTGAATTTCAGTGAAAATTCAGGCAATCAGCCTTTCGCAGGCGGAGCACTCATAGGTCCTCTGAAGACCGATAGTACCTACTGGAATACGACCGACACGCGTGCTTCGGGTGATTTGGTCACAGGCACCAAGACGGGGTTGGTTAATCAAGCCGGAACGGATACAGGTGCCAGCGTAGAATGGGATTGTTCCGGTACCTATTGGAATAACGATGGTACCGGTGACGATGAACATCGGTTGTCTGTCGGTTATCTGGATGACTGGGATAGCGGAAACGGTAATGGTCCTGTGATTACATTCAACAATATACCCTATCCTGTATATCGGGTGTATGTGCTGATTGCGACAGATCAGAATCAGGGGTCTACGCCACCTACTTTCCAGTATCGCAACTGCAAAATTAATGGACAATGGGTATTTGGCGGCGATGCTTCGACGACAGCCACTGTGTATGGAACAATCAATAACAATAACACCAATAATGGTGAGTGGTGGACGGAAGTTATCCCGGGCGTCAAGATTGGCAACTATTTCACGTATATTGCCTCAGGTTCAACGCTGAGCATCGTGGCACAAAGAAACAGCGGAACACAGCGTGGATGTATCACTGCTGTGATCGTTGAAGAGCTTTTTGTCGCAAGAAATCCGGATCCGACTGATGGCGCCCTTGATGTGGCACTGGATAAAGTGCTGACCTGGACGGCTGGCAGTGATCCCAATACAACGGGGCATCATGTGTTTTTTGCTGAGAATGAAACTCTGGTGACCGCACGTGATGAAAGCGCATATCGCGGATTGAAAGCCAAGGGGGAAGAATCCTATAATCCGGCTAGCGATGGTATCAGTCTGGAAAAGGACAAAGAGTATTTCTGGGTTATTGATGAAAGCATCGACGGTTCGAGTTCTGATCCCGCCGACGCCAATACCATTCAGGGTCTGGTGTGGTCTTTCCGAAGCATTCGGACGCTGCCGGATATCACTGGCCAGCCCCAGAGCGTCACTACGATTGATGGTATGGATGCCAGTTTCAGTGTAACGGCTGTCAATCCATTGACAGGTGATGCCACAGGCCTGTCTTATGAATGGAAAGCTGATGGAAATCCGACGGTTCTGTCAACGGAGCCGGTTTTGACCCTTTACAGCGTGACTGCAGCCAAGGAAGGTCAGTACTATTGCACAATAACCAATGCAACCGGCCCCAAGGAGACCAATAAGGTAAGCCTGTCGATTTCGAAAAAGGTTGTCTTCTGGCAGTTCAATGAAACAACAGGTTTGACAGCCTCAGATTCTTCCGGAAACGGCATTGCCGGTACCGTTGGTATCGTAGCAGCCTGGTCCCCCAATAATGGACATTCCGGTAGTGTTGGCGACAATGCACTCTATCTGCCTGGTAATGCGGACGCATTTGTCAAGGCTCTTAATGTTGACTTGGCGGGGAAACCCGTAGATGACATCTTCAAGGGTACCTCATCCTGGGCGATTAACCTGTGGGTGAAATTTGATGGCAAACCGGCCCTGACGAATATTGCCGGCTTTGGCGATTGCGATGGGACCGGCGCTGAAGAAAATGGAGCGGATGCAACGGACCGCTATTTTGCAAGCTGGTCAGATGGTTCGTTGGAGTTTGAACTCGGCACAGATGGCTTCTGGCCGGGCACCGCATTGATTGATGGTGACTGGCAGATGCTGACCCTGAGCTATGATGCAGCGGCCAAGACCGGCGTGATGTACTTCAATGGCGATGCAGTCTCAACCAAGACGGGCCTGACACTGGCCGATACGACCGAAAAAGCCTTCAAGATCAACAGCGGTCTGCTGGTGGTGTATGGCGGCGTACCGGGTCAACTGAAAGGCTGGGTCGATGATTTCTGCGTCTTTGATGGTGCATTAACAGCAACCGATGTTGAATACCTCTATGCCGGATACTTCTGCACCGCAACCCCCGAATATGATGTCAATGGGGACTGCGTCCTGGATATGGCAGACTTGCTGGATGTGCTGGATAACTGGCTGGATTGTGCCTTGGCACCCACCTCGGCTTGTCCGTAAGAAGAGGTTTTGATTGAATCGTAATTTTACTTCGATGGGTCTCGGAGACTCCGGGACCCATCGAAGTTTTTTGGAACTTAAAGAGGATTGATGATGAAGACTGCGTTCGTAAACGTGGTTATGTAGTTTGTTATTTCTGGTATAGGAGAAGGTAAGATGAAGAAGAACATTACAGTAGTGATGGCGGCCTTGCTGGTCGTAACCTCCGGCCTTGTAAGTGCCGGGGCCGTCATCGGAGTGAATTTCACTGACGGCTGGGGGACGCCTTGTCTGGCGGGTGAGACCGCGGATGGTTTAAGCAATTGGACCGATTCCAGAGCTGACGGTGATTGGACCGATCCCAGCAAGGGGACGGGACTTGTAGTTCTTGGCAGCAGCGATTTGGTCACCTGCGACTGGAGCTCAGCGAACACCTGGGCTGCAGGACAGGAAGCGACAAGTGAGCAGCAGCCCTACCGAGTCTATCTGGATGATGGCGGTAATGGCGCCCTTGTAACCATTTCAGGGCTGAGTGCATGGCTGGCCGCTGAAGGTGCGACAGGTTACACGGTCCGAATTTATCACAGCACGGATAATGGATCGGGCTTTATGGGTGTCGATATTACCGATGGCAGCGTCATTCTTGAAACCGTGCAGGAAACCAACCACTGGACCACAGATGGCGGGATTCGGGCATTTGTTGACTCCGGCATGCTGACGGCAAATTCAATTGTCCTTGATCCACTGGCAAAAGCAGATGGTAATCGTGCGACGATTGCAGCATTCAAAATTACCGCGATTCCCGAACCGGCGACCATGGTCTTGCTGGCTTTGGGCGGTTTGGTACTTCGTCGCAAACACAGCTAAGCGTAGTTTCCGATTGGAAGGCAGATTATAAAAGGGTGGGCCGCATGGAATTGATGTGGCCCGCCTTTTATCACTTGCATAGTAAAATGGATGGGGATGGTTTGATAACAGGATTTGTCCTGTTTTAGCATTTTTTAGTCAACTTTAAGGATGAATTTGACGTAGTAATGAGGGGAGTTTCTATACAAAGGTTGTCCGCTGGATAACACCTGATGAATTTTGCGATGAGGCAGAGATATGAATATAAATAGGCCGTTTTATATTGGACTTATAACATTACTTTATTGTTGTGTAACGGCCTGCGGCGGATTGTTTGATCCCCCGCTGAACAATCCGAGCTTTGAAGATAACCCCCTCGCGCCTGGCGCTGTAACTTATGCCTTCAATCACTGGCATGATAGCAGTGGCTGGGTGGAATATTCCACTGGCCCGACCGGCAACGGTCTGCCTTTTACACCCTATGGCAATATTTGGGCCGGATTTATTGGCAATGCTCCCGGTGCCAATGTGGGTGTAATCTATCAGCAGGTCGGAACCTGGTCGGAAAATATTGGATGTGAAGTCATTTTTCTGTTTGGCAAGCGTTCCGGCAAAGCCGCTTTTCCGATGCGGATATCGCTTTGGGCCGGCGGCACTGCGACCAGTGCTGCCGATGGCGTGTCACTGGCCTCTATCGGGGCGACCCTGATTGACAGCGTGACTATTAAGCCCGATTTTGGTGGTCAGGACGTAGCAACCCTCGAAACCCATGTCATTCTAAGCACCGGCTCCGGCCGCTCAGAAACGGATGCACTGTGGCTTGAATTCAAGAGCATGGGCACGATTGACAGTCAGATGTATATCGACAATGTTCAAATCAGGGCGGCGGTTCTATCCAACACCCCTGTCCCGGCCAATGGTACAACAGGTGCCCACCCGGCAGTACAGTTGAGCTGGCTGGAACCGGATGTTGACGGGGCGACCTTTGATCTGTATTTTGGGCCGAATCCTGATGTTGTTTCCAATCCCAAACTTACCGATATTCACCCGCCGTTTAATCCCGGCACACTGGATTATATGACTCCCTATTACTGGAGGGTGGATACCCTTGTGGGGGGTGATACCCTTAATGGTGATGTATGGACATTTACTATCGGCGGTAAAACCTCAAATCCAGGTCCCGCCGATGGTGCGACCAATCTATCCATGACCGACAAGAATCTCGTCTGGTCGGGTGATAGCTGGACAACTTCTTACAAAGTGTATGCCGGGACACAATTGCCTCTGACCTATTTGGGTGAAGTTACCGCTCCGATGTATCCAAATTACGCCACGCCGTATGAACTGACAACCTATTACTGGCGTGTCGATGAATACGTCAACGGTCAGCTTGCCGTCGAGGGCGATGTCTGGCAGTTCTCTACACGCCAGCGAATGACGGCCTGCCCTGAAGGGGATCTGAGCGGTGATTGCGCGGTGGGGATGGCCGATATCCTGCTGATGGCTCAGCAATGGCTGGATCCCTTTGGGTGTGATGGATTCCCCAATACCTGTGCCGACCTGGTTGGCCAGGATGGTGTCAACCTGTCCGATATGGCCGTCATTGCGGCAAACTGGCTCCGGCTGGGCGAATCGACGATTGTCATCAATGAAATCCACTATAATCCGGATATCAAAACAGAACTGGTTGAATTTATTGAACTATACAATACCGGCCCCTTTGATGTGGATATCTCCGGCTGGCATTTCTGTGACGGCGTGGACTATACCTTTCCGCAGGGCACAATTTTCCCATCCGAAACCTATCTGGTGGTTACAGAAGACTCCAGCCTTGCCTACACTCCGGTCACCATCTCGCAAAAATATGGGACGGATTCAAGTCTGATTATGGGACCGTTTGTCGGCAGCCTTAATAACGAAGGCGAAAGAATTGAGCTGTGCGATGCTCTCGGCAATCAAATCGACCAGGTGGATTATCAATTGGGTTTCCCCTGGCCGACGGTCGGCGATGCGGTACCGGATGTGGTTCCCGGCGGTACGGGCCGTTCCATCCAGTTGATTCATCCGGCGCTGGACAACAATCTGGCCGGCAGTTGGCGCGGGGCCTATCCCACCCCCGGTGATTTAAACACCGCTATCGTGGCTGAAAATTGCCCCCCCCAGATTCGTCAGGTCAATCATTCGCCGCAACAGCCCAAAAGCGGACAGGTCGTAACCATTTCCGCCAAAGTCACCGACACCGAAGGTGTCGCCTCGGTTGTTTTGCATTATCAGCTTGTCAATCCCGGCAGTTATATCCCCATCACGCTGCCGAATCAGAATACCACAACGCCTACGTTGCCCAATTCGGATTACGAAAACACCGCCAACTGGACAACCGTTGCGATGTTTGATAACGGGCAGAATGGCGATATTGCCGCAGACGATGATATTTATACGGTGCAATTACCTGCCAACATCCAGACCCATCGTCGTCTCATTCGCTATCGCATCACGGTTGCCGATACGACAGGCTTGAGTCTTCGTGTTCCCTACGCCGATGACCCGCAGCCCAACTTTGCCTGCTTTGTCTATGATGGGGTGCCTGCCTGGAGCGGGGCGATCAATCCCGGCGGAAGTGCCCCTCTAAATGTTGTCCAGAATTTCGATCCGGTTGTCATGCGGTCACTGCCGGTGTATCATCTGATTGCGCGTGAAACCGATGTCCTGAACTGTCAATATAACGGTTCCTGGGATGATACCCAGTATCATTTTAGCGGCACCCTCGTCTATGATGGCAAAGTCTATGATAACATTCATTACCGTATCCGCGGCCAGGCCTCGACTTTCATGTGGGGCAAGAATAAATGGAAGTTTGACTTTAACCGGGGCCATTACTTCCAGGCCCGTGACGACTACGGCAATCAATACGCTGAAAAATGGGATAAGATGAATGTCGGCATGGGCGGTTGTCCATGGTGGCAGTATCCGCATCCCGGCAGTTGGGATCAGGGTGCGGGTGGACTGTTCCTGAATGAATCGCTGGCCTATCGCCTTTATAATATGGCCGGGGTTACTGCCAGCAACACCAATTATTTCCAGTTCCGCATTATCGATGCCGCAGCCGAAACCGGCTCTACGCAGTACATTGGTGATTACTGGGGCCTGTATCTGGCCATCGAAAATCCGGACGGTTCCTTCCTTGATGAACACGGCCTGCCGGATGGCAATCTCTATCGCATGGACAGCGGTTATGAGAAAAAAAATCAGGGCGCCACGCAAGTTAAAGATAACTCCGATATTGCATCCTTTGTCAGCGGTTCGACCGGCTATAACAAAACCAATCCCTACCAGACCCTGTCCTGGTGGCAAACGAACACGGACCTGCCGACCTATTACAGTTCCAAGGCCGCTGGAATTGCAGTCAATGATTCCGACCGGCGTCCCGAGGCCAACTGCATCTATTACAGCAATCCCGTTCTCGGTAAATGGATGATGCTGCCCTGGGATGTCGATCTGACATTTGAGTGGGGCACGCACTACACGGACTGGGAACACTGGAAATATGTACTTAGCTATACCGAGGCCAATATCGAATACCAGAACCGCTGCCGTGAGTTGCTGGACCTGCTGTTCAATCCCGATCAGGCCGGGCAGGTAGTCGATGAAATCGCCGCCGTAATCAGCGATTCCGATGCCGCCAAATCGTTCATCGAAGCCGAACGTGCGATGTGGGATTATCATCCCAATATCAGCAAAAAAGGCCAGTGGTATGCACACAATGAATTCCTGACAACCCTCGATTGGCCCGGCATGGTCAACTATTACAAGACCGTCCTTTCCCCGACCGGATACGATAATGGTTATACCTATGGCGTCAAAACCTTGACAGCCGAAGCAGTGGATGCATCCATTCCGTCTAAACCGACCGTGTCGTATATCGGTTCAACCGGCTATCCGACCAATGACCTGCGGTTCCAGACCTCGGCCTTCAGTGACCCGCAGGGGGCGGGCTCTTTTGCCGCGATGAAATGGCGGATCGCCGAAGTGCGTCCTTTCAGCAAGCAGTCGTTACCGACCATTACCGGCGGCGGCAGCACCGAGGCTACTCCGATAACCCTCGTGCCTCAGCAGACCACATGGAAATACTTCAAGGGGCAGTCCGAACCATCAAACCCGGTTGAAGACTGGCGGCAGACAGGCTTTAATGATAACGACTGGGACAGCGATCAGACGAGCATTGGATTTGGCGATAATGATGACAATACGGTTTTGTCGGATATGGAAAAGTCTTATTATACGGTTTACTTGAGAAATACATTCAGCGTTGTGGATGTCAGTCGGATTCAGAACCTGACGTTGCACGTCTATGTGGACGACGGGTGTATCATCTGGATCAATGGTCGTGAAGTCAAACGGCCGCATTGTCCCGACGGCGAGATTGCCTACAATCAGGCCATTGCCGACAATCACGAAGCGACCGGTTACGAAGACGTGGTTTTAACGGAACCGTACGATTATCTGGTCAACGGAACCAATACGATTGCAGTTCAGGCGATTCAATCCAGTAAGAGCAGCGGTGATTTCTCCATCGATGTTAATCTGACCGCCGAGCTGGCCGCTCAATCCGGCCCGGAACCGTTTTATGAAGAATCCTACGCCTATCGCGTGGCTAAGGGCAAATATGAAATTGACGCCGTCTGGGAAAGCGGTGAACTGACGACATTCAGCAGCACCTCTGTCATCCCCGGCAGTGTCGTCAAACCCGACAGGACCTACCGTGTCCGCTGCCGGATGAAAGACAACACCGGCCGCTGGAGCCACTGGTCCGGCCCGGTGGAATTCGTCGCAGGTCAGCCCCTGGCCGGTGGAGTTCTCGATTCCCTGCGTATTACCGAGTTAATGTATAATCCCGCCCCGGATGCTGTTGGCATCTATGACAGCGAAGAATACGAGTTTATCGAACTGAAAAACATCGGCACCGCTGCAATTGCACTGAATTCGGTCACGATAAGCGACGGTATTACCTATGATTTTGCCACGGCTCCCGCGGCCTTACGTACGCTCGGTGCAGGTCAGTATGTCCTGATCGTCAAAAACAAGACCGCCTTCGAGTCCCGTTACGGTACAGGCGTCTCCGACCGGATTGCAGGGCAATATACAGGCAAGCTGTCCAACTCCGGCGAAACACTCCTGCTCAGTGATTTCTGGAACGGTACGATTGTTCAGTTCAGCTTTAACGACGGCCTCGGCTGGCCGGCCGCCGCCGACGGCGGGGGACACTCTCTGGTCGTCAAAGACTATGCCCTTGAAGATGAACCCTTTGGGACACTGGATTACGGCGGAAACTGGCGTGCCAGTGCCTATCGTCATGGTTCTCCCGCACAGGATGACCCTGCTCCCGTGGTCGATGTGGTACTCAATGAAATCATCGCTCACACCGATTACACGAATCCGGCTCGCCCGGAATATGACTCCAATGACTATATCGAACTGTTCAATCTGTCGGATACGGATGTCGCACTGAATAGCTATTGGTATTTGTCCGACGATATCGACCAGCTTAAAAAATGGCCGTTACCGGCATCAACCCTTGTTGTCAATGGACGTATCGGCTATGATGAAGTCACCGGCTTCCATAACCCCATCGCGCAGGGATTTGGTCTGGATAAAGCAGGCGAGCAGGTCTTTCTGTCCTATCTCCCCGGCACCAGCCAGGACCGCATCGTCGATTGCATCCGCTTTAAAGGGCAGGAAAATGGTGTCTCCCTTGGCCGTTTCCCGGATGGCGGCGACTACTGGTTCACCATGCCGCCGTCACGCAGCGCCGCCAATCAGACCCCCGTTCAGGACGTGGTGATTTCCGAGGTAATGTATCACCCGCTGGAAGGGTCAACTAACGATGAATATATCGAACTGTTCAATCCGACCAGTGCATCGATTCTGCTGGCCAATACCGACGGCTCATGGCATCTGGACAATGCCGTGTCCTACGTCTTCCCGGCCGGGGTATCTCTGGCTGCCGGCCAGCGGCTGATCGTCGTTCCCTTTGACCCGACCGATACACTCCGTCTGGAGGCCTTTAAAACGGCCTATGTCGTAACCTCCCTGACGCCCGGCGTGAATATCTTCGGGCCGTATGAAGGGGCGTTATCCAATGGCGGCGAACGGCTGGCCCTCGAACGGCCGCAGGCGCCGGATGTGATAGGGGACCTGGTCTCCTGGGTGCAGATCGATGAGGTTGATTACAGCACCTATGCCCCCTGGCCCGCCCAGGCCGATGGCCTCGGTAAATCCCTCGAACGCATCTCTTCCGATGCGGATGCCGCCGGCAACGACCCGGCCAACTGGCGCGACGCAACTCCCTCTCCAGGAAATTAATTACAAATCGAATCCGGTATAGATACGCTATTAACAAGCCCCACGGTTTGAATTCAGCAAACCATGGGGCTTTTGTGTATTCAAGATAATCTTATTGGTTCTATATCATCTGGCCACAGTATGGATCGCTCATAATTACTGCGGTTCACAGGGCGTTTTAATCTGCAGGGATTCACTAAACCACAACCCTTTTTTCTGTGTGGTTTCTTGATAGAAATAGATTTTACTGCCATCGACTGAAAGGAATGGTTTGCTGTCATTGTCCAGATTATTCCCAATCGACAGAGGGCCTTCCAGCGTAAAGGGTTCAGTAATCGAAGTTCGTGTCGCTTTATAAATACTCCATTTTTGATCATCCTGCCTGTTGGAAGAAAAATATAAAGCCAGTCCATCCGGAGAAAGCGTTGGATTGTCATCGATACCCGTTGCATTCAATTCTATCAACGGGCGAATATCGGCAAATGGCTCATTGGTATTGGGTCGTGTAGCAATATAGAGGGTAGAATTAGTTGCTTTTCCGGCTAATATTTGAATTTCATCAGCCTCTAATGAGCAATTATATATACGAACCTCATCTAATAATCCCTGGTAGAAAGAATCCCAGTTGATACCACCGATTCTGGCGCCAATCGTGACATTCTGTGTTGCCGCCGTTTGCACACTGGGAACACCCAAGATTGGATCGTAGTTCTTAACTGTGGCATTTTGTTCCAATTTACCATCTACAAATAATTGGACATCTCTCAGGTCAATAATTCCGTCGCTATTGACATCGATATTTGAATATACAGATGCGACGTGATGCCAGAGGCCATTGTTAATTATAGTGGTTCCCTGGATCATGCCATCCCATAGACCCACTTCAAGATTGCCTGACGTTCCAACGCGGAACATCCACTTTTGACCTCGAATCGGTTCCCCCCAGGCCAAAATCATGGATTCATTTGCCTCCGTTGTTTTAATCCATGCTGAACAAGTTCTGGGAGCAGCTCCGCCGATTCCCGTAAAACCAGAAATCTCAATATAATCATCTATTCCATCGAAATCGAGAGCATTTCCATCAATGCCGTTAACCCAGTCTGTATCATCCATGTGCATGAGAGTGCCATGGTAATTATTCCCTGAACTATCCGTTGCGATAGTGCCGGAAGATTCATTAAGGTTCCAGCGGGCAGTAGGACCGGATGCAATTTCATGTGTTTTTAAAGCATAGACAAGCGTTAATTCATCAGCCGACAGGCAGGGGGCTGATGCAGCGCCATTTTGGTTTAGTTCAGGGAAACTTGTAGAAATCGACCAGGGGGAATAAACGTCTGGCCGCTGTGCCATTTTGATGATACCTGGGCCAGATGAAGTCTGTTCGGTAAAGAAGAGTCTCAGGTTGTCCTGAGAAATCCACGGATCTTTCGCATCGATGCCGGGGGGGGTGAGTTCGTCTAAGACAATTTCTCGTCCAAACGAGGTCAATTTGTCATTAATGTCGGATCGAACAATGCACGTCTTGTTGATCTCAGGTGTATATCGTTCGTAATAAAGAGAGCCTTCATCGCTTGCCAGGCACGGAGCGGACGCGGCAAAACCGGTTGCAAGCCCCTGCAGTGAGATAAGATACACACCGTATTCATCATTATTGAAGTAAATATTCTTTTCGTCTGGAGTAACATAACAAGAACTTTCTGTTGAATTGATATCATACCCCGGATAATTAATTAATTTAATATTCGCGAAGGTTTCAGACAAATATTTTCGTTTAGCCTTGTATAAGTTGCACCAACTTGCATAACCAGGTCGTGTGGTAGAAGAAAAATACAGGGTAAGTCCGTCTTGTGAAATGCATGGACCTCCATCATTATTAGTCAAATTAATTTCAGAAAGATTTCGAATATTTTCAAAGGGGGCATCTATTGATGATCGAGATGCTGTCCAGAGATCTATATTTCCGGCGCCTCCGGGTCGTTTTGATTGCCAGAATAAAATGAGTTCATCCGATGTTAGCGATGGAATGAGATTTCCATATTCGGAACTGCCAAGTTCTGTAAATGCTTTTGTCGGGATCCATTGTTGGAGTGAATCGGACCACGTTGCCATTTTTATATCTGCACCACCAGTAACTAAAACTTCAAAGTAATAAAGCCGCTGATTGTCATCACTAATCCAGGCTCCACCAAAGGTTTTACCTGTCTGGGATAGTTCAACAAGTGCCCTTGGAGTTGAGAATGGTTCATTTGGGCTGTTACGATCTGCCTGCCAGATACATCCATGACCGAGTGAAGGATTGTAACGGGTCCAAAACAGATGCATTTTATCATGAGATAGCCGGGCAGAATAAGCTTTATAACCTTCGCCATCCAGTTCCGGCATATACACAGGAGCACTCCATGTTTTTTGATTGAGGTCCTGACAGAAAATCGAATTTGTCCAGGCATAAAGGGCATATCCCCAGTTCAGGGCAAGGGCACTGAGGTCGGATAAATTTACCTGGGTGTCCCTGGTAATGTCGGCATTCTGGCACCAGGAGGGCATAGAGCAATCGGCGGCCAGCCACGCAGAAACGATATATCCCAGATCAGCCAGATCGATAGTACTATCGCCGGTAAGGTCGCCGCAGGCACAGCATGTTTTATTGGTACTCAGATCGCTGTTTTCAAACGATGCGACCATTCCTGTGCCATCTGAAATTCCGCAGATTCCATTAATCTGCTGCATATCCAGATATTTCATCTGGATAAAGCCATCGCTGAAATGCAATACAATCTGAAATGAAACAGTCTTTGCTTTATCCCCATACATGGGAATATTATCATACGTGACCGTGAAAGAATCAGACGTCTGTTGATAAGAAATGCAGTGAGAATTGACAGGCGTCAGATCCGTAAATACCCCTGAAATGCGGGGGATGGAAAAATGATTGAGCAGTGAAGCCTGATATTCAATATCCCCTCTGCCAAAGGTTAAATACCCATTGCTGCTGATGAAAACGCTATTATAAGGCAAACCAAAGAAAGAAAATTGTTTATTGTCTGCAAATGAAACTTCGACAAAATCGTCATCAGCAAGTGAAATGTAGGTCTCACTGGTGTTCTCGTCGGATAGAGATGATACAGAGTCAGGTTCGACGCATATCCGGTATTTGGATTTTGAATCGCTTGGCATTAAAGTCAGCGTCATGTAAGACAGGTCATTGCCGGAGGTGTCGAACTGTTCAGTGAATTTGTCGGGGCATTTGACAATCAATATTGCTTCGCGAGTCTGTTTTGTATAACGCGTGATATTATTAAATTCAATGGAGTCCTGATATTGATTGGGAGTCAGCAAGAGTACAGAAGAATTCAGCGTCGCACTGATTTCAACAGCTTGTGCAGGTTCAAGAGTACCCCCGGCCGGATCAATATCCAGCCAGTCGGAAGAATTTGAAATCGACCATTGGATGGATTCTTCACTGATATTGCGGATGGTATAGCTTGTACTTTCCGGCTGGAATGGGCCACCCTCAATCCCATAGGATTCAAATGTGGCGACAGGGTTTATATCCAGAGGCTCCTTTAAGACATCGACATGCACCGGGATAATAATCTGGCTGTGATCAGGATCATTGGAAAGCAAGATGATTTCAGCGTTATAGCTGCCGGGAGCAAGTTCGGAGGCATCCACAGTGATCTGAACAGGTAAACTTTGATCTGGACTTATTTGTCCCTGCTCGATATCAAAACTCAGCCAGGCAACACGGACTGTCTGCAAAGCTTTTTGCAGATTAAGTCTTCCGCCGGATACACAATAATTGGGCAGAGTTGGATCGGCGGTATTCATCAAAATAGTTTTGACCTCCAGCCAGGTCATGTCGGGATTGACGGACCATAACATGGCACAGGCTGCCGACACAAATGGCGTTGCCATGGATGTACCGCTTGCATTCTTGTAACTATTTCCGGGAATACAGCTTAATATATTATTACCCGGCGCTCCTATATCAACTGTGGTTTTGCCGTAATTTGAAAAGCTGGCCTTGCTGTCATTGTCGGTGGTTGCCAGAACCGCGATAATGTTTTCCAATGTGTAACAGGATGGGTAGTGGGGGGAATTGTCAGTGTTTATACCGTCATTGCCTGCAGCGGCGACAAACAGAAGATTGTTCACCTTTGCAGTGTCAATCGCATCTTTTAGGGCTTGATCGTATGGGCCGCCTCCCCATGAGTTACTCATTACATTAGCATTCATCTGAGTGGCGTATTGGATACATTGAATAGCGTCGGAAGACCATCCGTTTCCGCCCGCATCCAGAAATTTCAAAGCCATGATTCTGACTTTCCAGCAGGTGCCTGTAATGCCAACCCCATTGTTGCCGACAGCACCGATAATTCCTGCACAATGCGTCCCATGGTAATGGTCGTCTTGGGGATTGGAGTCTTCATTGCAGAAATCGTATCCGTAAATATCGTCGACGTATCCATTACCGTCATCATCCTGCCCGGCCTTGCCATTGTATTCCGGCTGATTGATCCACATATTATCCGCCAGATCTGCGTGAGTATAATCGACGCCGCTGTCAATAACGGCTACGATTACGGAGGAATCCCCGGTATGAATATCCCATCCCTCCGGGGCGTCGATATCTGCATCGACAACACCTGTCGTACCGAGATTATGAAGTCCCCACTGTTCACTGAAACGAGGATCATTGGGATAGGTTCCTGTGGCATGGAGCCGATAATCGGGCTGGGCATAAAGCACATTTTCCATGCGGCATAATTGGTCAATCGCGCTCTGTACAGAAACCCCCTCCGGCAATTCAACCAGGGATAATCCGGGAATAGAGGAAAATTCTTTTACAATACTGCCGCCGCAGGTGCTGGTGAGCATGGATTGTTTCAATGCGGATGAATTTGCTGCTGCAGCGATACCGTTGTTGAATCGAACCAGAATGCGGCTGGGATGACAATCGGCCGTCGCCGCCATCGCGGGATACGTAAAAGATTGTGTGGATTCAAGGAATGGCGATGATGTTTTGTCGGTATTTTTAACCGTTCGGCTTCGAAGCGAAAATGAATAACTGGACAGACCGCTGTTGCTGAGAGTCAGTGTTTGCTGAGACGAAGATCCTTCAGTTAAGAAGAAAGAAAATTGTTTCGGGGAAACAATAATTCCCTGAACGGAAGAAACCGTCAGAATAAGCTGCTTGTCTAGTTGTGCATTATTTGAAAAATCAAGAAAAGAGAGGGTCTGTGTATAGTTTCCGACCGGCAGGGCGTTTATTTCAGAAGTGGTCGAAACCGTAATTGAAATGGACTGTCCAGGAGATAGTTTACCCCAATCAGGTACCATGGTGATCCAATCGGCATCCGCTTCTGTACCCCAGTAGATATCCTCTATGCCGGAGTTGGAAAGTTCATACGTTTTTGATAAGGGGGAAAAGGGCCCCCCCTGGAAACCTGAAAGGATAAAATCTTCATCGGGAAGAACATGAAAAACAGAACCGGCTGGAATTGTGAGGATAAGGGATTTGTTTAATTGAGTATTGCTTGATAAATCCAGAAAAGAGAGCGTTTGAGTATAGGTCCCGGAAGGCAGGATATTTGCATCAGCAGTAACTGAGACGGTAACGGTCGCGGATTGGCCGGGGGATAATTTTCCCCAGTCCGGCTCCATGGTGACCCAGGCTGCATCCGTTTCTGTGCCCCAGTAGAGGACCGCGTCACCGGAATTGGTGAGCTCGTATGTCTTGGTTAATGGCGAGAAAGGGCCACCCTGTGGGCCAGAAACAGCAAAGTCCTCATCCGGCAGAATTGTCAGAGATCCACCGCCCTGGACCATGGAAATCAGAGATAACAGTGCGCAGAAAAACCACCCGAAACGATAGTAACTATTAAAAAACATGAGATTGCTCCTATTTCGAACAATAAAACAAAAAAACCTCCACTAGTAACCGAATTGTAATTATATAGAAGGGGAGCTTAAATGTCAAGATAGAAAATAATCTATATAAATGAGAAATAGAAGAAATCGCGGTTTATTTATCAACCATGCCGGTTTTTCTTGCCTTTTGGGGCAGCGGCTTATATACTATCTGGCCGCTATGTCGAATGAGCATTAATCACGTCATTATAACAACTTACAGCGTGATTACTGGGTCAGGACCCTGCTGCAATAGGTGGACAAGTGAATGGAACCGGCCGCTTCCCGGCCAGGTGCTGATGGATTTAACACCCTTTAGATTATAAGCTTAAGGACAATTAAGTATGATTACCGTCAATGAGAACTTTCTGAAACTGAAAGCCGGATATTTATTCCCTGAAATCGGACGTCGTGTATCAGCCTTTGCCAAGGCCAACCCGTCGGCCCGCATCATTCGCCTGGGTATCGGCGATGTCACCGAGCCGTTGCCGGAAGCGGTCGTCAAGGCGATGCACGAGGCGGTGGACCAG
>JBDKVE010000245.1:0-1631 GCA_039679345.1 Anaerohalosphaeraceae bacterium | reverse complement strand
GCTCAATCGTGGTATTCTGCGCGCAGGCTCACCCCAAAATGCAAAACCGCCATGGAATGGATTCTGAAAAACAGATTGTATTATTTCGGGTAGTCGCCCAAAACAAATCTGCCCACCTGAAGAGAGGTCCTTGGAGGACCTTATTCTGACGGATATTCTCGCTCTCAAAACAGGCAAGTATCATTTCGATTAACTCCATCCCGGCAGGGTCATTTATTTTCATAAGGGCCCTTGTTTTCCTCTTCATCGTCTTCCGGCGGGAATATTTCCTTTCGCCTTTCCGCAAGCATGAATGCCCTCTGCTGGTTGAACTCAAAAATGATTGCTTCCAAATGGCCGGCGATAGCGGTAGCGGTCAGCCAATCGGCATTGTTGCATGCGGACCTGATATCGCGCCTGATTTCATCCAACTGGTCAAGATAGGGCCCCAGCACTTCATTGATGTTCATCTTCCCTTTTGCCATGTTCTGTTCCTTTCTTGGCGGCTTTTGCAGTGTCACGTTAATTCGGACATTTGCCATCGTTTAATCAATAAATCTACTCAAATAATGCATTTTTCAAAACCATATTTTACGGTTTGCTCTCGGCTTGAAAGTGAGAAATATATCTGGAGGCGGCCGAAATCCGGGACCATTCAAGTCCATAAGGCATTTGCTTGCTAAAAATTGCTAAACAGCATTGATTTTTTTCATTATTCCAAGATACCTGTAAATCGTATTCGATTACCTCCTCCTTTTAGGTGTTTTGGATTTCCCGGGAGCCACTGGCTCCCGGTTTTTTTTATGCCAAGGACCTCTGTGATTCTCGGGCTATTTCATTCCCAATTGCCTTGCTGCTCCGGCCATGGTAGTAGTGTGTTCGCAAGTTTGCTGATCGAAGGAGGCCATCGTAATCTCAAGATATGGATAGCTGTAATTCCTCGTCCATGCATTGGCGCGCTCTCGCACGCCACCGTCCGTCGGCGTTCCTCCTTCCAGCGCAGCTTCTCAGCCTGGCGCTCTCTGTGGCGTTTGAAGGTGTCCCCGGCGGCAGGATCCTTCTCGGCGTTTTCGGGATGCTGGTGCTCCTGCTGGTGGTCTGGGTTGTCGTCCGCAGCCCCGCAATTTCCTGGGTCGCCTGGACAATAGCGGTCCCCGCAATTTTACTTTCACTATTGTCATGGATTTATGTCAACCCGGCCCTGCTGATATGGGCAGCCCTGCTGGAGGCGGTATTGTATTTTTACGGAGCGGGCGGCCTGATCACTTACATGATGAGCGATGGGCGGGTGACTATCGATGAATTGTTTGCCGCCGGGGCCACCTTTACCCTGATTGCCTGGGGATTCGCTTATCTGTATCTGGTCTGCCAGGCGTGGAGCCCGGGGTCGTTCGCGGGCGGGACACATCCCCAAGAGCCTTTGAGTTTCCTTGAACTGCTGTTCCTGAGCTTCGCCAATCTGTCTGCGACGGGACTGAGCGACATAGTGCCGGTCAATTCGGGGTCGCGGGTGCTGGTCATGCTTGAACAGTTCGCCGGCGTGGCCTATATCGCAGTGGTGGTTTCCCGTTTAATCGGTCTGACGATAGTCAGCCGGAAGGGCGGGTGGCCTCCTGAAAATGTTTAACCGCATCGAATACAAAAGGAGATAA
>JBDKVE010000244.1:0-7781 GCA_039679345.1 Anaerohalosphaeraceae bacterium | reverse complement strand
GTTCTGCGATGCGGCGGTGTTCTTGTGTGGCAGGTATGTACGGGGTCAATTTCAAGCTCTTTCATCATCATAGTCTGCTTGATCAGGGTGGTTGTGTTCATCTGTCGTGCAGCGATGATTTTTGTATTCACACATCGGCCTACAACAATGTTTTGCGATAATTTTGTCTCTTTTTAGGAGATAATGTTATGAGCAAACATCTGTTTCTTCTAATTCTGGGAGTGACCCTGTCTGCTATTGCGATGGGTAGTTACTCCTATACAGTCAGCGGCAAGGTATATACTTTGGGGACGGGAACCCCTGTCTCGGGTGCCGTGGTTACACACGAGATAGAATGGGCACCCGGAATGTGGTCCAGCAGCTCAAAATTTACGGCTAACGATGGCTCGTTTACGTTCAACACCACTGCAGACTCGGACTTCAAGGGTAAGAATATGAAGCTTAAGGCTTCCAAGAATTTCCTTGCCGGCAGTACAAGCTGGGTGTGTGCCAGTTATTCTGAAAGCAAAAATGTCTGGATATCCAGCACGATTCAGATTAATCCCAATCTTTCGGTTCATCTGAAGCCTGTTAATTTTGTTTCTCCTGGCATACAGCTTCCGGCAACAACGATTGCCTATTTAGATTCCCCAACTCCCGTTGTCGTGGAGGTCTCCGGTTTCTATGTTCAATTATCGTATGATGCTGCAAAAATGAACTGCACCGGTGTAGGACCGACTCCAGGGTCCCCGTTTTTGGTTAACTTTAATCTGGGAGAAGGTGTCATTGAGGCTTGGGGAGAAGCAATGATACCCGTTCCTCTTCCTACCCATGAGAATCCGATGTCGTTTTTTGATGTATTTTTCGACGTATTTGCATCAACGGATCCAGTCATCACACCTGTTGTCTTAGGTGAAAAGACGGTGATTTATTCTCCGATGGGAACGCAGGGAATGCAGCCCTGTCCTGCCCAAACCGATATCCTGATTGGTGAACCGGTAAAACCAGCCCCCGGCGTGTATATAAATGGATTTGGAGAATGGTCTCGGGCCCTGGAGGGGCAAAGTCCGGATCCGGGGATTCGCCCGATGAGCATGACGCAGTGGGAAGAATACATGCAGTACTGGAATAATCCGGACTCGGAAAAAGAAGGCGAGCCGTATCCGAAAACAACATTTGTACCCTGTGATAAAGAATATGGTTCCGGGTTATTATATGTCTGGCCGGGTGATCCAAGTGGTGGCGGAGGCGGTGGGGGATTGCAGGATGCCGGCCTGGTGATGGCATGGCTGCCGCTCAATAGTGTGATGCAGCCGGGACAATATGCCAGTGCATGGAGATTTGACTACGGCTGGGATCCGGATTTGACCAATTGTACGATTCAGGTTACGGTTACTCCGCCTGCTCCACCAGCAGGAAGTGCATCGCATATCAATGTGGTGTCATTTTCGATTGTGGATATTGGCGGAAGAATGCGGACATGGTGGTGGGCCGTGCCGGCAGCAATTCCATTGGGAGTACCCACAACGGTGACGATCAATACAGCATTGGTTGGGATCAATGCGGCTACTCCGGTTGCAACCGGGTATATGAATGCACCGGGTTTTGATTTGACCAGATCCCAGTTTTTTGATGTGGATGAGAACTTCCAATATGTCTTTGGTCAGCAGCCGGTTCCTCCGCCCGGACAACAGCAGTTTATGGCGTGGAACTACTGGCATTGGCTGCGAGTCACAAAGAATACGCAGCCTCGAAAATGGTTCTATATCAAGTATGGTCAGCCGCCGGTAGCCATAGGGGATGAGAATCCGCCGTTGATTCATGGCTGGGATGAACCGTCTGTCTATTGGCCGCCGCAGTATCCGATTATTGCGGATGACTGGCCATGCAAAGATGAGCGGCCTATAACGGATATTCACTGGTGGGGTTCATTTGTCGGATGGAACAAACCCTATCTGCCGCGTGTTCTGCCGAAGGCATTCCATATCGGCATCTGGACGGACATACCTGCCGGACCAAATGAGCAATTCAGCCATCCAGGCAAATTGATATGGGAAAATGTCTGCACAAGCTGGGTTTGGAACTTTGCAGGATATGATGTCGATCCACGGTGTAACTATCCGGATATGACTTGTATGAAAGACGAGGCCTGTTTCCAGTTTACTCAGCTTCTCAGCGAAAAAGACTGGTTCTATCAAAAACCCCTTGCTGATCCGGCCAAGCCTAATGTTTACTGGCTGAGTATCGCGGCGATTTATCCTGCAACACCTGATGGGGTTCAGCCGGCCTATCCGTGGGGCTGGAAGACTCGCCCGCATAAGTTTAACGATGATGCAGTACAAATCCAGAGTGCGGATGTCTGGCCAATTAAACTGGGTGCCAATTATCTTCATGGCATTCCAATCCAATTGCCGCCGTGGCCGGTAACGGATGGTCAGTCATGGGATATGGCATTTGAATTAAGTACTAACAAACCGACTATTCCTGCCAGTGCGGATCTGAATTACAGCGGCTTTGTGGATTTGGCGGACTTTGCTTTATTTGCCCAGCAATGGTTAACCTCACAACCATAAATGGGTAGTATTAGTTGAGCGAGGGGAGATGTAAGTGAGGGGAGAAACTGTTGAAAAGCCGGATCTGATGGATGGATCCGGCTTTTCTTTGTAATAAAGCAGTAATTGACCATTTGGATACCTGCATTTCATTTGTTATATTTTAGTAACAATGCTTATACGGGGGTTTGAATTTGGGAATTTGATTCAAAGTTTGATTGTAATGTCCTTTTTACCAGTATGTTTTCCATACCTCGTTTGGCCCAGTCCGGATCGGTGCGCCCATCGCCGATCCGGACACGCCTTGTCCGAAAACTCCAGGATTTCATTCCCACACTGGGGCAGGTTTCTATTTCATGTTGAATTTAATAATGATTCATCGAAATATGTTTATTATTTTCAACATTACCCGTTTTTCTTGAATTATCCAAATTAAAGGCCTATAAAAACAAAATAATTGACATTGGCTTTGGGTGAAATGTTGTAAAAAATAAACAAAACAGGATATTTTTATTTTACAATAGTTTTGAAAAGATTGCCTGAATAATTCATAACTATATATAAAATAATGCTTTAAATATGTCTGTGACAAGCAGGCTCAATCCCTCTGACATCTGGCATAGCCATTGCATCTCTAATTAGAGTTTTATTGTAATGTGTATAATCACTGGCTTTATAGGCGGTGGAGAGGTTATTGTCTCCGACTCAGCTTCGGAAGAGGGTGTAATGGAGCCGTTTTCATGAAATCGGCTCCTCTTTTTTTGCGCAAAAAACTTTAATTTGCATATCGTATCGCTATAATTTCGGGTATGGAAAAAGCCGTTTATCGAATTTTAGATGCCAATTTTAACCGTGCCAGAGAAGCCTTACGGGGTATGGAGGAATATTGCAGATTTGTACTTAACAATTCCATCCTGTCCGGCCGGGTGAAGGCTCTTCGCCATGCTCTGTGTCAGACGGTTGCGCAACTGGAGCAGGGCAAATTACTCTGTTCGCGTGATTCCCAAAACGATGTCGGCAAAGAACTTCGCTTTAATGGACAGATGAAGCGGATAAGCCTGGAGGATTGTTTTGTTGCTTCCGCCAAACGCATTACCGAGGCCTTGCGAGCCATGGCCGAGGTTGGGCAGATCTTATCGCCGTCCTTGTATGATTCCTTTGAAAAGCTTCGTTTTGATGCCTATTCTCTGGAAAAAGATATTTATATAGCTGGATTTGGCTATCTGAGAATGAAGAAAGTCAGGCTCTATGTGCTGCTTACAGTAAAGACTGACCAGGATAAACAAAACCTGCCGGAATTGACCAAAGCATGTATTTCAGGCGGTGCGGATTGTTTGCAGCTTCGCTGTAAGGGATTTTCTGATCGAGAAATACTGAGTCTTTCGGAGACCTTTACGGATTTATGCCGAAAGGGATCCGTGCTGAGCATTATCAATGACAGGTCTGATATTGCAATTCAAAGTGGAGCCGATGGGGTGCATCTGGGGCAGGATGATATTCCTGTAGAAAAAATGCGGGCATTACAGCCAAGGCCCATGATTGCAGGACTCAGTACGCATAATGCTGACCAGCTTCATAAAGCAGTCTGCCGGCCGTGCGACTATGTAGCGTTGGGGCCTGTATTTGCGACAGCAACGAAATCGCAAGAACCGGTAGCGGGGCTTGCTTATTTGAATCAGGCGATGGACATACTTAAACAATACACTATCAGCCCCGTCGCTATTGGGGGAATTACATTGGATAATGTCCATCAGGTACTGGGAAATGGAATTCAATGCATTGCAGTATGCGCTGCGATTTGTTCTGCTGATTCTCCAGAAAAAGCCTGTGGGGATTTCAAACGGGTGTTAGACTCGTTTCTGTCGCATGGAATATAGGTAGAAGTACTCAATTCCTGCGTCAAAACCGTCAATATTTTCATTTTATAAACACGTTATCCACGAAAAATTAACACCGAAAATAATGATGCCATCTTACGATAAACATTTAGTAAAATCACCATTATTATGCGTACCGGTTGGTATATAATAAAATCAGATATTCTAATGAGAATTGTATGTAATTGTATAAAAAAGACTTATGTGTGCAATGGATAATCCATGTAAATCCTTGTTCTCATGCTCACTAAAACAATGAAACTATAAAGCTCTATATGAAGATAAAAATATTCTTGAAATATGGGTTAAAATTCGAGTTTTTCACAAGTTTTCCACAAAAGTCTTTCTACAAGTTAAGTTTATTTTGAATCCACGTTTACAAAAATCCCCCATGATGTGGAATTTTAAAGGATTTACTGGATTTATAGAAATGTTTATAAGTACTTATCGAATAAGACTATATTTATAGATTCATAAAAAATAGAAGGCTGAATATGTCCAGAAAAGTTATCCTGGGTGGAACTATTTTCAGGATTTAAAGGCAAACTGGGGGAAGGGCATTGATTTTCAGGATGCAAAAATCATATAATGTATGCAAGCTAACCAACTTGATTTTTCACTATTTTAAGTACTCAAGCCCCTAAAAAGAGAGGTTCGGTCAGGAGAGATAAAATGCGAGACATACGAATCATTTCATTTCTAATCATGGTTGGACTAATCGGTAATGTCTTTGCTGATACATTTGAGCTGCGTTTTTCGGCCGTCATACAGGATGAATCCGAAGATATATTTCCCGGCTCGTATGCAGCATTAGGATACAGCAATAGTGCAAGCCCCCCTTATTCACTCCAGTCTCTGCAGCAGCCTCCTCCTCCGCCTTCACGCAGCTATGTGCAGGTTGTAAAGCAGTCTGAGTCGGAGGAGTGGATTCGGGAGAGCCAGGAATATGATGCTGCGGGTATCGATCTGATTTACTCAATGGCATTGATTGGCCATGATGCCAATGAGCCGGACCTGGCCGGAAAAAGTGTTCTGATGCTTCATAATCCGGAGGTAGTAACTCAGATACCTGGGCAAAGTTTGCTTTACCTGCGACGATATGATGCGGCGGGTAATTTCGTTCAGAGTTACGACCTGCTGAATCCCGCCAATCATATTATAGAATGGGATGTTACGGATGCAGTGGGAAAATATGCCTCATTTGATTTGCTGCTTTTAGATAAATGCCTTGCTGCGGATTTAATACTCAGTGACTTCATTGATTTTCATGATTTTACTGCTTTGGCAGGTCAGTGGCAAAACGCCGGGCCTGAGCTTTTGGCGGATATCTACTGGGACGACAAAGTCGATATCCTGGACCTGTCCATACTGGCTGAGCAGTGGCTGTGTTCCTGTCTGGAATAACCGCAGAGAATATATCTGGCTATTGACTTGCAGGATATATCAAGAGAGAGGTGGATTATGAAATCGTTAAAAAAATATTCGGAATGGCTGGTTTTAGGATTGTGGATGAGTCTTTCGATATTTGGTTTTTGTGACAACACCGGCCTGATTCGTCTTGATAAAGACGCCCTCAATCCGCTCGAAAACCTCCAGATCACCGTCTATGATGTCAATGATTTCTGTCAGATTTATGTGACAAATCCCGTAGGGGTTGTCCAGACGTTCACCGGCACCATTCAGGCTGGTCAATGCACAGCCGGCTATGTTCCAGGGTATCTGCCGGGAATCTATGAAATCTATGCCCAGACCACCGGGCCGGCTCCCCAGACGGAGACGGATACATTCACCGTATCCTATGCACAGAATACGCTGACACTCAGCAACTGGCAGTGCAATCAAAGCAGTTATTTGCCCGGCCGGGAGATGGCATTTACTTTTAATCTGGCCAATTCATTGAGTCAACCGGTTTCGGGATTGTCTTCACAGCTTACGGATACTCGAACCGACGTGACCGGCGGGGGGATGTCGATTTTGCGTCGCATTGTGCAAATCAATGAAGATGGGACCGCCATTGCACGTCTTCAGGTCTATTTTGATACCTCCGGCAGTTGGTCCAATATCTATGCGGAAACAGAAGTTTGCATCGGTCTGTATAACACCGACGGTTCGACGCCACTAAGCAATCAGATTCTCCGAACTGCAGGATTTGAGAATAATGGCGGCAACTATCTTTCTTCGACTCTGACGGACTCAGAGTGGACTGTTCGGGTGGACAGTGGTTTTTCCGGAAGCGATAAAATTGCCTATCTGGATTTTGAGGTGCCGCCGACGGCATCTGTATCGGATATTCTGTTTTCGGTAAATTATATTAAATATTACTATAATCCAAGCTGGGGAGATCGGATTTATATTGGTGAACAATACATTGCCCCGACTCAATCCGGAATGGAATTGACTACAGGTTCGGCTTTTGGAACACTGGGGCGATTCCCGATTTATTTACCGATGACACCCAACGAAAACGGATTGCTCTATTATCGTATTCAGACCAATCAGACTATCGGTGAGCAAACAATTAACGGCGGAACGATTACCGAAACCGCAGGCTTGTATACCAACCGCTGGATATGGCAGGATTACATTACCACCACCGCCACTTTTTCGGTCTATGCGGACAAATGGGGCTACAGTCATGCGTATTCCGGTGCGATAGAAATGGGTCCTGATGGCGGGACGAGTCAGGCGGGTCTTGCGATCAGCAGCTTCACATCCAATACAAACACCTACTTCCCCGGCGATACAATTGATTTCAGCTTTACACTGACCGATTCATTAAGTCAGGCAGTGAGCGGATTTACCGGTGTATTCGAGGATCCGATTCCGGAAAAAACCGGCGGGGCGATGTATATTCTCCGTCAATTCCGCGATGCACAGCCGGGCGGGTCATCCGTTGCCAGGCTTTTATGTTATTTTGATACGACAGGAGGCTGGTCGGATATTTATGCCGGCACGACCGTCGAGATTCGTCTTTTTGAAAAGGATGGAATAACACCATTGGATGAGGCCGTAACTGTAACGCAGGGATTTTTGAATAACGATGATGCGAAACTGTCTTCTCAACTGACCGACAATCTATGGACGGTCCAGGTTGACAGCAACTTTACAGGCAGTGACAAGATTGCGTATCTGGAGTTTGCGATTCCGGCCGGCCGTTCCGTCTCGGATGTCGTATTTTCTGTGGAACGTATCCTGTATTTCCGCAATGCGAGCTGGGGAGATGAGATTTATATCACCACCGCGAGGGCGACAGAATCCAGTTTCCCGATCAATATCCTGGGACAGATTGAATTTGCAGAAGGCAGCATGTTCCCCGGCCTGGGACAATTGCCGGTTAAGCTGACATTAAATCCGAATCCCACGGGTTTTATTT
>JBDKVE010000243.1:0-23805 GCA_039679345.1 Anaerohalosphaeraceae bacterium | reverse complement strand
GATATGGGTTGAGTGTGCGGCTGCTGGCTGCGGTGGTGATGGCACGGGTGCGGTTAGCGGAGCCGGTTGGGGTTGGGGTGGCGAATGCGTCGGTGAGTCTGTACCGGGGGCAGGCACTGGTAACGCGGACGATTGAGATTCCCTCCGGCGGCGGCGATATGGAGCTTCTGGTGGAAAACCTTCCGGAAAAGATTCTGCCGGAAAGTCTGTATGCGCAATCGGATGGGACCATCTCGGTGCTGAGCGTGCGGTACCGGGAGAAGGTTGTCAAAGAGGATATGCGGGAGGAGGTCAAGGCTCTGCAGGAGCAGATTCTGGCGCTCAAGCAAACGATTCAGAATGCCGGATTTGACCATCAGAACTGTATGGACCGGATCGACCGTTATCGGGAACAGTGGAAGCTGTCGGTGGATTCGACGAATGCGGATTTGAATCGGGGGATTCTGCAGCCGGAAGCGGTCCAGAAGCTGACGGAGTTTCTGGAAAAGAAGAGTGTCGAACTGCACAAGGAATCCGTGCGGCTGGTGAATGAAAAACAGGACCTGGAAAGGCAGCTTGCTGAGGCGGAAAAGAAACTGAATGAATTGCAGCAGGGCCAGCAGCGAGTCAATCGGCAGGCGCTGGTGTATATTGCCCGGCCGGAGAATGCCAAGGCTTCGATTTTGCTGAGTTATCTGGTGCGGGATGCCAACTGGCAGCCGCAGTACAATCTGCGGGCGGTGCCGGAACAGAAGGCGGCGGGGGTTGAATACAATGCGCTGGTGCAGCAGTCCAGCGGGGAAGACTGGGGCAATACGACGCTGGCGCTGAGTACGGCTGAGCCGATGATGATTTCGACGGCGCCATCGCTGGAGCCGATGATGGTGACGCTGGGGTCGGGTGAGGCGATGATGCAGCAGCAGTTTGCACAGCAGCCAGTGCCCCAGGCGGGAGCGATGGGGATGGCTGGATATGCGGATCAGGGCAAGTACTTTGATTCGCTGATTCGCAGCAAACGTGAGAATATTGCCAAAGGCATTAACGCAGCACGGGAATTGAATCAGATTGCCATCAGCAACCAGATGATTGAGCTGGAGGCCGACAAGCGGCAGATGGAACAGATGCAAAGGCGTGCCGAGGTGGTGGCACGGACCGAGGGGGTCAGCGTGATGTATGCCTTGAAGGGCAAACTGTCGCTGCCAAGCCGGACGGAGCAGCAGATTTTGAATATTGCTTCGTTTGAGTGCCCGGGGCAGTATGTATTCGTGGCTAGTCCGCTGCTGACCGACTATGTGTATCTGCAGGGCGAGATTACCAATACCGGCGAGACGATTTTGCTGCCGGGGCCGGCGTCGATGTTCCGCAACGGCGAGTTTGTGGGCCGCAGCGATATGAAGCTGGTGACAAGCGGGCAGACGTTTACGGCGGGCTTCGGGATCGATTCGCAGATTCAGGTGGTCCGCGAGTTTGTGGATAAGAAGATCGAGACGCAACTGGGCAGCCGGTATAACGAGCAGCATTACCGGATTGCATTGAGCAATTACAAGGCCGGACCGGTGGCAGTTCGCCTGCTGGATCGGGTCCCTTGGACGGAAAACGGATCGCTGTCAATCGAGCTGAAAAACGTGTCTCACCCGCTATCTGAGGATGCCGAATATCTGCGGACGGAGAAAAACAAGGGGATTTTACGGTGGGATTTGCAGCTTGACGGCGGGACCTTCGGGCCCAAGGCGACGATTGTAACCTATTGCTACGGAATGAAATATGATAAATCACTGACGGTCATTCCGGCAGGGCCCAGTCAATAAAACCTCGGGAAGGAGCTTTGAGGCCGGCCTGTGGGTCGGCCTTTTTTTTGGCTTGTATAATTCTTTGTGAATTACTATAATAATATTTTGCTATAGCTCTGTAGGAAAGTCGCTGTGTCGCCCCTGCCGGGGCTTGATAAGGCAAGCACTTTTTTCCGGGGGTTTACACCCCCGGCTATTTTATCAAACCCCTCCGGGGTTAAAATAACATACTGTTTTCTACAGAGCCTTTTGCTATTCGGAAATTCCGAATTATTGAGGAGATAGGCGGGTTTATGCAGGAAACGACATCGACCAAACTGGAATTAAAAGACCAGCTTACCAAAGAACAGTTCAAAAAGATACAGACTTCGTTTGTCGCCAATTATCATCTGCCGCTGGAGTGTACGGGGCTGGACGGCAAGGAGGTGCTGGGGTTGTGTACGCTGCCGTGCAATCCTTATTATTGCAAGCTGATTCGCAATTCGCGGATTGGGGCGGCGCGCTGCCGGCAGGACCGATTGCGGAGCATGAATATCGCCTTAGAGACGGGGCAGCCTTATATCAGTTTGTGTCATGCGGGGATTGTGCTGGTGTGTGTGCCGATTATGGATGGGGAGACGCCGCTGGGCGGGATGTTTTTCGGCAAGTGCCTGTGGGACAGGCCGGATGAGTTGTTTGGGACGGAGTTGAAGAAGCGGCTGCGGGGGCTGCGGTATGATTTTTTCGATCTCAAGGATGCGGCCGACCAGTTGCAGGTGGTCTCGGCGCGGAAGATTCACGAGGCGGCGGAGTTTTTGTATGTGCTGCTGTATCAGACGGCGGAGCTGGACCCGTGCGTGGTGCAGTGGCGTCGGCAGAAGACCCAGCAGCAATCGAGCATCAGTGAGGTGATTCATGAGACCAAACGGTTGGGGACCGATGAGCCATATCCGTACGAGGCGGAGCGGGAGCTGATTGCCAAGGTCAAGATTGGCGACCGGACGGGGGCGCGGGAGATTTTGAATAATCTATTGGGGATGATTTTGTTTCACAGCCCGGGGGATATGAATGTGCTCAAGGCGCGGCTGGTTGAGCTGCTCAGTGTGTTGAGCCGGGCGGCGGCGCAGGGTGGGGTGGATATCAATGTGCTGCTCAACAAGAACCTGGACTATATCAACAAGGTGCTGTCGATTCATACGCAGGATGATTTGTGTGCGTGGATCAGCCGGGCGCTGGATGATTTTATCGAGAGTGTGTATGCCTGCCAGGATGCGCGGAAGATGAGCCAGTTGCGGCCGGCGATGGAGTTTATGGAGGCGAATTATAACCGGCCGATTTCACTGGGCGATATTGCGCACGAGTCGCATCTGAGTGTGTCGCGGCTGGCGCATTTGTTCCGGGAGCAGGTGGGGATTACGCTGATTGATTTTCTGACGAATGTGCGGATCAACGCGGCCAAGCGGCTGATGCTCAAGACGGAGATGAACTGCACGCAGGTGTGTTTTGAGGTGGGGTATAATAACCAGAGTTATTTTACGCGGACGTTCAAGCAGGTGACGGGGATGACCCCGCGGCAGTTCCGTCAGGCGAATAAACGGAAGTGAAACCCAATGGGTTTGATTATACCGCGAGGCGCCACGGGGTGACGATATTCGACATAGGCGCGACGATGAGATTCAGAGTCTGATATGACGGATTCAAAAATTCATGATGGAAGGGTGCATTGATGAATATGAATAAGAAATGCATGAATGGGGTCAAGGGGGTGGGGTTGTTTGTTATGCTGTTGGCGGGGCTGGTGGGGTATGTACGGGGCGAGGGGACGCTGGCGAAGCGATGGGTGTATGTGTCGAGCAATCTGTATGTCAATGAGAACCTGCCGCGGTTGGATGGGCTGCTGGAGCGGGCGAGCAAGGCCGGCTATAACGGGGTGCTGTTTACCGATTACAAGATGTTTACGTGGTGGCAGTTGGATGATGCGGGGCGGTGGAAGAAGAATGCTCAGCATTTGCGCGAGACGATGCGGAGGCTGAATATGGAGCTGGTGGTGTGTGTGTTTCCTTTCGGGTATGCGGGGTCGCTGTTGTGGCATGATGTCAATCTGGCATCGGGGATGCCGATTAAACTGGCACCGCTGAAACGGGCGGGGGATGAGCTGAGACCGGTTGCGACGGCGGTGATTCAGAATGGGTCTTTTGAGGAATACAAGGACAATCAGGCCCTGCAGTTTGCATTTCAGGATGAACCGGGCAAGGGGTCTTTTATTGACCACGAGGTGAAAAAGGCCGGGCAGGTATCGCTGCGGTTTGAGAATATCGGCGATGCGAATCCGGCCGGCAACGGGCGGGTGTGTCAGAAGGTGCAGGTGCGGCCCTGGCAGCAGTATCGGATTCGGGTGTGGATGAAGACGGAGGATTTGACGGGGGATGAGATTAAGCTGCTGGTGCTGGCCGGGGAGAGGGTTTTGCAGTGGCAGCATCTGCAGGTCAAGTCGGGCAATGAATACCCGTATATCAACAGCGTGCGCAATCTGACCTGCGATTGGGTCGAGCAGTGTTTGACGTTCAACAGCCTGGACAACGACAGCGTGATGATTTACGCGGGAATCTGGGGCGGGCGGAAGGGCAAGCTGTGGTGGGATGATTTGCGGATTGAGGCGGCGCCGGTGCTGAATGTGCTGCGGCGGGAGTCGCTGCCGGTGCGGGTGACGGCCGAAGACGGCACGGTGTATGAGGAAGGCGTGGACTACGAGCGGATTGCCGACCCGCAACTGGGGCGGACGCCGTGGGCGGGGTCCTACGAGACGCGGCATGATGCGCCGGTGATAAAGGTTACTGCCAAATCGCGGATTCAGGAAGGCCAGACGGTGTATCTGTCGTGCTATCATCCCGTGCTCGTGTATGATGGACAGGTCAATTGCAGTCTGAACGAGCCGAAGGTGTTTGAGTTGTGCCGGGAACAAATCAAATATACAGAGGAGGCGCTGCGGCCGGACGGGTATTTTATGTCGCACGATGAAATTCGCTGTGACGGGTGGGAGCCCGAGCAGGTTCGGCAGTTTAAAACGAGCGGCGAGCTTCTGGCGTATAATGTCAAGACCTGCACGCGGATTATTCGCGAGGCGGTGGGGGGCCGGCCGGTGTATGTGTGGTCGGATATGTTCGACCCGAATCATAATGCGCGTGCGGATTATTATTTGGTCAATAATACGCTGGCGGGGTCTTGGGAGGGGCTGGATAAGGATGTTATCATTATGAAATGGGGTGGGGGTGACATTGCAGCGCCGGGGTTGAAATTCTTTGCCGAGCGCGGGCACCGGCTGATGATTGCGGCGTACTATGACAGCGATGTGGCCGGCGATTATGCGATGTGGAACAAGGCGATGGGGGGTATTGCCAATATCGACGGCGTGATGTACACGACGTGGGAAAATGATTATTTGGACCTGGAGGCGTTTGCGGGGCAGTGGTGGGGCGGGACGCTCTCGAAGTAATATGCTGTAAATCGATTGGAATGTCTTTTTGGCGGCCAAGGTCCGAGAATGACTGTGTTGTCGAAGCAGTGAAGGAGATTTTGTGTTTTTAGATTGTTGACATAATAGATTATAATTGTTCAGAAACACGAGTTTTGATATGATATACTTTATATAGGGGATGCAACGTACCCCTGATTCGGGAGAAACTTTTGCAGAATTTATGGATGGAAACGGTGGGGGTCGCAGCGATAGCCTTCGGCGGGCTGTGGGCAGGAGTCTTATTTTCCCGTCGCAGCAAAACGGCCGGGCTGCTGGTCTGCGCGGTTGCGGTGGTTGTGACGCTGCTGCTGGGGGCGGCACGGTGGAGTTCGTACAGCAGTGATGGGATTTTGTTTGCGCTGGCGGGGGGGCGGATCAAATTTGTGCTTCTTTCCTTTGTGATTCCCGTGGGCCTGGCGGCGGCCCGGCCTTATCTGCCCTATCGTGCGGAACGGTGGGCGGTGACGTGCCTGATTGGTGCGGCTATTGCGATGTTCGGGGTGATTCCCTGCCTGGGGACGGCGATGGCGGCGACGCGGCTGGTGGAGGCGAAGTCGAATTTTGATGCGGATGGTGTTTGTCGGCAAAGTACGGCGTTTACCTGCGGGCCTGCGGCGGCGGCGACGGCGCTGCGGCGGCTGGGGGTGAATGTGTCGGAAGGGCGGCTGGCGGCGCTGAGCCGGAGCTGTCCTTTTATCGGGACGGCCGAGTATGATTTGTATTGGGGGATTCAATCCGCGGCGGGCCGGCAGGTGAACTGCCGCCATGTGCGGAGTCGTGTGCTGCCTGTGCTGGCTGATGGCGAGGTGATGCTGGTGATGCTGCCTCAGAACCGGGTGATGAATCACTGCGTGGCGGTGGTGGAGGTAACGGACCAGGCGGTGGTGATGGCCGATCCCGCGGATGGGTTGCTGACACTGCCCAGAGAGAATCTGGAGAATAATTGGACGGGGTCGGCGATTGTGTTGGGGAAGAAATAAGAATACAAGGATACAGGAATGCAGGGATACAGGAAGGCAGGAATTGACGATTTTCGATTGCAGATTGATGATTGAGGAGATTTACAATTTTCCATTTTCGATTTTCCGTTGCGGAAAGGGGAATTTAGAATTGAGAGTTGGGAATTGAGAAATAAGCTGCCAGCTTCCAGCAGGAACTGGATTCCCATCCCCGCCTGCGCGAGGACAGGCTTTTCGAGGGAATGACAAAGGGAACGGGAATGATAATTTAATGGGCACGGGGTGATGGGCCACGGTCAAGCTTCGCTTGGCCGTACCACACTCGAGTTCATAGTTCAGAGTTCGGAGAGAATGACAAAATGGACGCGGGGCGGATGAGCGGCTCCTGGAGGCCATTGTTTTGTAAGGAGACAAACGATGAGGTCTATGTGGTGTGCGGTGGTGTTTGCGGGTGTGCTGGCGTCGGTTTGCTGCGGTGAAGTTCGTTTTCGAAAAGACTGCGCTGCCGTGTTTGCGTCGGAGGAGGAAGGGAAAAAGCTGCTGATGACACGGGATGAGTATATTGAGCGGCTCAGCCCGTTTGATCGACTGTGCCGGATGAATACCGATACGGATGTCCCGCAGAAGGCGTATCTGGAATTTATCGGCAGGAGTGTTTTGGCCTGGAATGAGCAGGAAATCCAAAAGGTTACAAAGGCGGTCCGCAGTATTGGATCGCGGCTGGGCAGTTTTTCGTTTGCATTTCCAAAGGTGGTTTACCTGGTCAAAACCAGCGGCATCGAAGAGGGCGGAGCGGCCTATACCCGCGGCAACGGCATTTTTCTTCCTCTGGATATGCTCAGAGGGTCGGATAAACAACTGGCAGAATTGATTTGTCATGAATTGTTTCATGTCCTGTCGCGGCATAATCCCGCGCTGCGGGACCGGCTTTATCAGGTAATCGGATTTGAGACGTGCAATGAAATCAAGCTCCCCGAGACTCTGGCGGCCAGAAAGATTACCAACCCCGATGCGCCGAAGCTGGATTGTCGGATTCGCGTCAAACACGATGAACAAGAGATCTGGACGGTTCCTTTCCTGTGCTCGCGGACCCAGAGTTATGATCCCAACGAAAGCGGGAACTTCTTTTACTATCTTCAGTTTAAGCTGCTGGCGGTTGAGCAGGCAACGGACGCGAATGATTTTACGGTAGTGCTGCACGATGGAGACCCTGTGCTGCTGGACGCGGAGGCGGTGGCCGGTTATTTTGAACAGATCGGGTATAATACGCACTATATCATTCATCCGGAGGAGATTCTGGCGGATAATTTTGTGATCCTGGTTTACGGTAAAATCGATGCGCCGTCAACGGAGATTCTGGGCAGGATATCCGAGGTGATTGCGGAGTAGAAGGGGAAAGAAAGTTCGTAGTTCGGAGAATAAAATGGATTCCCGCTTTTGCGGGAATGGCAATCGGGGGAGCACGGGGTGACGCGCCACGGCCAAGCGGAGCTTGACCGTGCTACGCACCGTGGGGATGATGAGGTGCGTGCGTGAATAGTTGCACCATGAAGCACAGGAAGGGCATGAAGAAAATCATGGCATCATTTTAATTATTCTTCCTGATCTTCAGGGACATCATGGTGAAGAAAAGTTCGTAGTTCATAGAAATTGGATATTGCAGATTGAAATAGAGGGCGGTAAGATTTGGGCGTTGTTGTGGGTGGATAGTGGAGTAGTTCAAAGGAAGGATAAGATGAGGCTGCTGCCGTGGGATGCATTTGGAATCAGGACGACGATGTCGCAGGAAGAGGCTGTGCGCCGTCTTGATTTGCGGATTGGATATCCGGGAGCCGGTCATTTCCATGGACAGATTCGGCCGGAGGGGTTCACAATCTCCCGCATGATCCGGTTCGAAATTCATTCGCGCCAGTTATTCTGGGACAATTCCGCCATGATGATGGAGGGCTGGTTATTTCCGTACGGATGCGGATGGATTTAGTTACGATGGGATTCATGGCGGTATGGTTCCTGATGGGGCTGGGTATGTTCATTATCATGGGAGTTGTGAAGCTATGTACGGAAACCCAGGTTTCGCCTTATGTTCCTGTCGCGGGGGGCGTGATACTGTTGTTCGGCTGGGCTCTGATGAATGGAGGGTTTTGGTATGAGGCTAAAAAAGCCAGGGCGATATTGCTGGATATTTTTGGCGGACAGAAAACGATGGAGGATGGGAGGATTAGATGCAAACAGGATTGATATTTTTGATGGTTATTTTCGGGAGCGGCAGTTGGGACAATTATAATGATGTGATGGTGAGGGTTAATGCCCAGGAACTGGACGATGCGATTGATCTTTATCAACTTACCCGGCCGGACAGGCCGTTATCGGACATTCAAGACCTGATACCGGATTATCTGCGGCCCAGCCATAGTTACCAGCAGGCTACGGAGCTTACCCGGATAAGATTTGCACGAAAGAGTGTGTTTATTCTGTCTGTGCCCGTTTATCTCTGTGCCATTGTCATGGCTCGAAAACGATTCCGGGTCAGTTGTATTCTCTTCCTGGCTTCGGTGATTCCCCTGCTGAGCCTGGTTATTCTTGAGCGGAGGTGCCGACCGGATCATACCTATCTGAATGATTTTGTAATTTCTGAAAATCTATGCGATCCTTCCACAATCGTATTATTTTATGAGAAGCCTGATTTGCGGCGGGGAGCTGAGAAAATTGCTTTAATTAAAGGCCGGGGGCTTGAAGATTTGACTATTCAGGAGATCGTGAGATTGCAGGAGCAGGGGCAATAAAAAAGATTTCCAAAAAGAAGTTCAGTTTTTCTATTTGCGGCTGTTTGGCTGTCCATGCGGGGCAGTATAGACGGGGCATTATGTAAAGTCAATCCTTTGGGGAGGGGGAATGGGGGAGGGCAGGCTGAAAATGGCGGATAAAACGCCCAAGATGGCGGTGCGGTGGCGTGTTTTTCGTGGTAGAAGAGTATCCTGCGGCCCGAGCTTTTGTCGGCAGGTCGAAATAGCGTCCCTTGCAGGCGGGGCGGGGCATTTCATTAGCAAAACCTAACACTGAACGGAAACCGACATCATGAAAAACAGGCGTCTGTTATTATTGGCAACCAGTTTTGTCTGGGTTGAACTTGCGTATGCCGGGATCATTGTGTCAGAGAAAGTGACCTGTGTTGTTCAGGATAAGCAATCCTTTCAGGCTCCCGACGGCGTGCATCTTTCCGGTTGGATGGGTACGCGCATCGATGCCAACGAAGCAAATCGGTTGGCGAAGATCGATCCATTGCGTCTGTTGGAAGGGTACCGGAATCGCCCCGGCCGGCAGACGTGGGATGGCGAGCATGTGGGCAAGTGGCTGCATGCCGCCACTCTGGCCTGGGTCAATACAGGCGATACGGCCCTGCGCGCCAGGCTCGATATCACCGCGGCCGAACTTATCAAGTGCCAACTGCCTGACGGGTATTTGGGGACCTACCTCGAAAAGGATCGCTGGACGGAATGGGATGTCTGGGCACACAAGTACAATTTAATCGGCCTGATCACCTACATGCGGTACACGGGCAACCTGGAACCGCTGCCCGCCTGCCGTCGCATGGCTGATCTTCTGGAGCGGACCTTCGGCGACACGCCGGGCAAACGCGACATTCTTCTGTCGGGACATCATGTGGGCATGGCCTCCACCAGCGTTCTGGAACCGATGGTATTACTTTATCGGTTGACGGGGGAACCTCGTTACCTGGAATTCTGCAACTATTTACTGCGGTCCTGGGAACAGCCCAACGGGCCCAAAATCATTTCCACCCTGCTGACCGCCAAGCGTGTGGATAAGGTGGGCAACGGGAAAGCCTACGAGATGCTCTCCTGTCTGAATGGGGCGCTGGAGTATTACCGGACAGTGGGGGGCGACCCCCGGATACTCAATGCCTGTCTCAACGCATGGCAGGATATCGTGGACAATCGTCTCTATCTCACCGGCGCATCCAGCAGCCATGAGCACTTCCGCGATGACTTTGACCTGCCGAATGTCGGCAATGTCGGCGAGACCTGTGTTACGGTCACATGGCTTCAATTCAACGCTCACCTGCTCCGCCTGACAGGGCAGTCGCGGTTTGCCGAAGAGCTGGAACGCGTGGTGCTGAATCAATTGTTTGGGGCTCAGCAATACGATGGTTCCGCCTGGGGGTACTATGTCCAGATGGAGGGCAAGAAACCCTATAGCAGCACGCTTGATGGTCATTGCTGTCTGTCCAGCGGCCCGCGAGGTGTGGCCTTGATACCCACTTTTGCGTTCAGTACCGACGCCGAGGGCGTCGTCGTCAACCTCTACGAGAACGGCAAGGCACATCTGACACTCGCAGATGGATTGGATGTTGAGTTGGTCATGGCCACCCGGTTTCCCGGCGATGGCGATGTGAAGATGGTGGTGACTCCGGGCGGCAAAAAACGGTTTGCGGTGAAGCTTCGGATACCGGCCTGGGCCGGGGATTGCTCCGTCAAAGTCAACGGTCAGATCGCAGACGAAAAATCCGGTACAGATGGGTATGTAGCAGTGATCCGGGAATGGAATCCAGGCGATACGGTGGAGCTTACCCTCTCATTGAAACCGCAGGTGGTCATCGGTACGCATCTGAATGCAGGAAAAATCGCGGTACTCTATGGTCCCCTGGTATTGGCTGCAGATGAAGCGCTGTCTGGCCCTGACTGCAAAGGAATCGGCATGATTTCCGTCGCGGATTCAGACGTGTCCTCACTTGGCATTACCCCGGAACCGGCCCCGCTGAAAACGTGGTCTGAAGCGAGGGTTTTTCGCATGAACGCGGTCGCCCGCAAATCAATGGGGGCAGTGAAAGCCGGAGATCCGATAGAGATACGTCTTGTCCCGTTTGCGGATGCCGGCAGTACCGGCAGCACGTACAAGGTGTGGCTTCCGCTTCGGAGAACTTCAGCCGGCGGGAATGTGCTGCTTGACGGTGAGGAAAGCCGCTGTCGGGCGGGAAATCTGGACGGCTCTATCAATGATGAAAATCCGCAATCCGTCGTTGTAACCTTCGATGGCAAGCCGGCGGATGAGGACTGGTATGCAGTGATATTAACCGAACCGGCCACAATCCGACGGGTGGTATTTACTCATGGACGGAATTTCCATGATGGCGGGTGGTTTGATGTCACCGGGGGAAAACCTCAGGTACAAGTCCGGACGTCCAGAGATGCCGCATGGATGACTGTCGGCAGATTGGACGACTACCCCGGCACAACCGCAGTTGCTGACGGCGGGTTAAGAGAGGGGCAAAAGTTTACCCTGCGTTTGGATGCGGCAGTAAAAGGGGTTGCTGTGCGGGTGATGGGAAAACCGGCCTGCGGGGACAATCCATCTCAGGCCTTCAGTTCCTGTGGAGAAATAGAGGCGTTTGCAGACTGAAAGAACCCAATGAAGGGGCATTTGCAGACAAAAAAACGGAGAGAGCCGTATTGATGAAGAATGGATTTAATTGTATTCTGTCAGGGCTGTTCGATATTCAAGCGGGCTGATTCCGTTTTCTTTTTGAACAGTTCGGAGAAATAATAGATGGAGTTAAATCCCAGTTTCTCTGCGATTTGACTGACTTGCAGGTCGCGGGATTTCAGCAATTGAGCTATATTGTAAAGGATATTGGACAGTTAAGAAATGAAAGTATTCAAATAAAATCCTAACAGCACGGTGCTGTAGCATGAAAATAGTCAAAGATAAATACTAAAAGGGAATATTTATGAATATTTCACGAATGGCAGTGCTATTCTTTGCAGTGGCAATACCGGGTTTGTTATATGCAGTTGAAGTGAATAAAGAGGAGATGGCCGAGGCCGGGCAGTTCGTGGCGGCGCGGTTTGGCGAACAGGGGGCTGCCGACCCGGTGTTTGCATTTGTGTATGATGGCAGGCAATCCAAAGATTTTTTGAAGGGCTGGACGTTTAAGAGTGAAACGATTTCGCTGGATGAAAATCGCAAGCAAACCGTTTTAACCTACACAGACCCGGCCACGAAACTGGAGGTCCGATGTGTTGCGGTGCAGTGGCACAATTTTCCGGTTGTGGAGTGGACCGTGTATGTGAAGAATAAATCCGAGGTCAGGAGTCCGATGATTGAGCATCTTCGGGCGATCAATACAACGATCAGTCACCCGGCTGCGGAGCCTGTTACGCTTCATCATATTCGGGGGGATGATTGCAGTCCCAGCAGTTATGCGGTTAGGCAAAGTGATGTTGCGGCAGGCAGCAACATGAAGTTTGCACCGGCCGGCGGCAGGCCCAGCAGTGTTGAATGGCCATACTATAATTTCAAGATGGGCGATAAGGGCTTTTTGATGGCGATTGGCTGGCCGGGGCAGTGGTCGGCTGAATTCAGCCGGGATGAGGCGGGACTGCGTCTGAATATCGGCCAGGAACAGACTCATTTTGTGCTTGAAGCCGGAGAAGTGGTTCGCACGCCGCTGATGGCGATGATGTTTTATCAGGGCGACTGGATTCGCGGACAGAATCTGTGGCGGCAGTGGATGATTCGATGTAATTTCCCGAAAGATCACGGTATGCCCCTGCGGCTGCCGCTGTTCGCCGGGTGCAGTTCACATTTTTATGAAGAAATGGCCAAAGCCGACGAACAAAGCCAGTTCACGTTTATTGACGGTTATCTGAAGCATGGGCTGAAGCTGGATTACTGGTGGATGGATGCAGGCTGGTATACAGGCGCTTATGAAAAGGGCTGGCATGCGGCGGCTGGAACGTGGGAAATCGATCGCAGGCCGCATCGTTTCCCCAATGGCCTGCGGCCCATTTCGGACTACGCGCACAGCAAGGGCATCGATATCATCGTGTGGTTTGAGCCGGAACGGGTGATGGGCGGGACATGGCTGGCCGAAAACCACTCGGAATGGCTTTTGGGTGCCCTGTTGAATCTTGGCAATCCCGAGGCATGGAATTGGCTGGTGAATCATATTGATAAGATGATTACGGATGAGGGGATTGATTTATATCGACAGGATTTCAATATTGATCCGCTGGGGCACTGGCGTGGAAATGATGCACCGGACCGGCAGGGCATCACAGAGAATAAATACGTGGCGGGTTATCTGGCTTATTGGGATGAACTGCTGCGGCGGCATCCGGGGATGCTGATTGATTCCTGTGCTTCCGGCGGCCGACGTAACGACCTGGAGACGATGCGCCGGGCGATTCCGCTGTATCGAAGCGATTACATCTTAGAGCCGGTCGGCAATCAGGGACAAACTTACGGTCTTTCTTTATGGCTTCCGTTTTACGGTGCAGGCTATAATCTGCCGGTACCACTGACTGAGTATTGCCGCCGCAGCACGATGTGTCCGGCCAATGTCAGCCTGTTCGATATCCGGGCTCAACTGGATGACAAACTCGTGATGAAGCTTCACCGGGAATGGCTGGATATCGCCCCGCATTACTTTGGCGATTATTATCCGCTGACGTCATACAATATCGATGAAACCGATTGGATTGCCTGGCAGTTTAACCGGCCGGATGTCAAGAGCGGCAATATCTGTGCGTTCCGCCGCAGCAAGTGTTATTTTCGCAGCGCGGAGTTCAAACTGCATGATCTTGACCCCAAGGCCCGATATCGTATTGATAATGCCGACACGGATCAGATAATGATCAAGACCGGTGCAGAGCTGATGGAAAAGGGGCTGGTGGTGGAAATCCCCGAACAGCCGGGTGCGGTGATTCTCAAGTATGCCATCGTCAATACAAAATAACAGCAGATAGCAGAACATTTTGACAGGATTACAGGAACAGACTCAGAATGGGCAGATTGATTAAATACAGATACACAGGAATTTTGATCCCGGATTTCCCAAGTAAATTCGTGCTCACAATAGTTCTTTTAACAATTGTGCTGGTTCATACTGCTATGGCATCTGATAATGCTTTGATGCTAGACAAGCATGTTTCAGCTTTGATGGGAGTGGAGCAGTTAACCTGTATTGAGCGATTACCTTTTCTTCGGTTGGACACCCAGGTGCATTAC
This sequence comes from Anaerohalosphaeraceae bacterium, assembly GCA_039679345.1. Lineage (GTDB taxonomy): Bacteria > Planctomycetota > Phycisphaerae > Sedimentisphaerales > Anaerohalosphaeraceae > Anaeroglomus. Next base: position 9,559 of record JBDKVE010000243.1, on the reverse strand, counting down.
GAGGGAAGCATCGATAAACGTGGCGGAAATGCTGATTGGGATTGGTGGCTATACCAAGATACAAAGACACAGGAATGGGTCATTTTTGAGGCGGACGGCCCCGGTTGTTTGTGGAACTTTGTGGTTCACCATTCGGTTGCCCACTCTGATCCTGTATATCGATTCTACTTCGACGGCAACAAGTCTCCGGCTTTTGAGATCAAGCATTCAGAGTTCGGAAGTAAGGCACCCTTTGTTGCGCCATTGGCTGACAAATTTCTGCCGCAGGTTTCAAAGGATCCACAGCTCAAGGCAATTAGCTTTCAGATCATCCGAAGCTTCTGTCCCATGCCGTTTTCCAAGTCTTTGCGTATCACTTCCTCCATCAAACTCCAAGGTAACCACACTACAGGTGGTGGCTGGGGACACGCAATCTGGCACAGTTATGCAACTGCCGAAGGAGTGAAATCATTTACCGCTGAAAAAAACGTCGAAACACTGCTCGCATTGTGGAGGCACCCAGGCGAAGACCCCAAACCTCGTAGTGGGAACCAGACGAAGGTATTTAAACATCTGCTGTCTACGCAGGAGACGGGTACCATTTTCGAGTATTCCGGTCAAGGTAGCATTGCTGCTATCCGCTTGCGTCTTGAGCCGGCCAATCGGGTGACAATGCAGACACTGTGGGTGAGGATCACCTGGGATGAGGAAAGCAGGCCAGCCATCGAATGCCCAGTGGGTGCCTTTTTCGGGAATGAATTCGGATTCAACAAACTGCAGACGCTGTTGCAAGGCACCGGTGAGGATGGAAGCATGTATAATTATTGGCCGATGCCGTTCTGGCAGTCTGCAAAGGTGGAACTGGTGAACCGCGGTGGAGAGTTGATTTCCGTTGAGGGAACGGTGGACTTCAAATCGGCCGAAGTCCTGGCCTATCCGCACGATAGAACCGGACATTTCCGCAGTTCCACTTATCAGTCTATGCCGAAACAGCCCGGGCGGGACTCGCTGGTGGCATCCTTTTCAGGTAGTGGTCATGTCGTGGCAGGGTTGATCACCACGGAGGGATCCATGTGTGAGGGGGATGTTCGTGTACATATTGACGGATGTTCAACGCCAGTTGTGGAAAGCGATGGATCAGAGTCATGGGCATGCTACGGCTGGGGATTCGAGTTTCCACCTCAGGCCAACCCCTCATCGAGTTACGACGGCATCGGCAATCCGACTTGGTCTATGTTGCGACTGCTCATGGGTGATTTCTATCCATTCCGTACCAATTTTCGTATGACCGTGGAAGGTGGTTGGGGTAATAAGTCCGGCAGTGAACTCCGATCTGGATTAGTATTTTGGTATGGGGAATATGAGCCGGCCATGGCACAGACAGACTTTGTGGATGTGGGGAATTCCGATTCTGAAACGGAACATGACTATAAGGCCCCTGATTCTTCCCTGTGGGATCTGACATCTTCATTCGAGGGAGAGTTCGACGATATCCTGATCACTGACAATGGTCGCACACTCTCCGGCCCAAGTCAGTTTATCGTTAAGATCGAGCCCAATAACAACGGCATTATCCTGCGACGGCGGGCGGATCAAAAAAATCGTAGCCAACGGGCTAATGTGTATGCAGATGGTCAACAGGTTTCGGAACGGAGTTGGGTGTGTCCGGATGGCAATCCGTATTTCCGTTGGATTGAAGATGAGTTCTTCATCCCCGTTTCTTATACAAAAGGCAAGCGGAAGATATCGATTCGGATCAACCCCATTGATGACGGAAGCGGGACGAACTGGAATGAAAGTTCGTATTGGGTCTTCAGTCTGAGATCTTGACGACGAGAACGAACTCGTCTGTTGCAAATATATATATAACTCCTCTGAATTATGCTATCAGGATATCATTTAATTCTTGAAAAATCCAGAAGTTGTTATAATTTTTTGCATTGGAAAATATAGAAATTAGATTAAAAGATAATATACAGAATAAAATTATTACCGATGAAGGCGTGGATTTATACCGACAGGATTTCAATATTGATCCGCTGGGCCACTGGCGGGCCAATGATACCGAAGACCGTCAGGGCATCACGGAGAATAAATACGTGGCGGGTTATCTGGCTTATTGGGATGAACTGCTGCGGCGGCATCCGGGGATGCTGATTGATTCCTGTGCCTCCGGCGGCCGGCGTAACGACCTGGAGACGATGCGCCGGGCGATTCCACTATATCGAAGTGATTACATCTTAGAGCCGGTCGGCAATCAGGGACAAACTTACGGTCTTTCTTTATGGCTTCCGTTTTACGGGGCAGGCTATAATCTGCCGGTACCACTGACTGAGTATTGCCGCCGCAGCAAGTGTCATTTTCGCAGCGCGGAGTTCAAACTGCATGATCTTGACCCCAAGGCCCGATATCGCATTGATAATGCCGACACGGATCAGATGATGATCAAGACTGGTGCAGAACTGATGGAAAAGGGGCTGGTGGTGGAAATCCCCGAACAGCCGGGAGCGGTGATTCTCAAGTATGCCATCGTCAATACAAAATAACAGCAGATGGCAGAACATTTTGACAGGATTACAGGAACAGACTCAGAAAGGGCAGATTGATGAAATACATACATATAGGAATTTTGATGTTTATGGCCTCGGTGTCGGGTTTGCTGTACGCGGTGGAGGTCAGCAAAGAGGAGATGGCCGAGGCCGGGCAGTTTGTGACGGCGAGGTTTGATGAAAAGGCCTTTGTTGAGCCGATGTTTTCATTTGTCTATGACGGCAAGCCATCCAAGGAGTTTTTGAAAGACTGGGTGTTCCAGAGCCAAAGCGCCGGGCTGGATGAATACCGCAGGCAGGTTGTTTTCACTTATACGGACCCGGCGACGAAGCTGGAGGTCCGGTGTGTTGCTGTACAGTGGCTGAATTTTCCGGTTGTGGAATGGACGGTGTATCTGAAAAATACTTCGGATGTGAAGACTCCGATGATTGAGAGCCTTCGTGCGGTGGATTCGGTGGTCAGTCAGCCTGAAAAAGAGCCCATTGTTCTGCATTATAGTCACGGGGACGACCAGAGTCTCAATAACTATGCATCCTGGCAGAAGGATATGACGGTTGGGGCTGAAATCCAATTTGCACCTTCCGGCGGCAGACCGACCAGCGGTGAATGGCCGTATTACAACTTTGCCATGAGCAATAAAGGACTGATCGTGGTGGTTGGCTGGCCGGGACAGTGGTCGTCGAAGTTTACCCGCGATCCGGCAGGGCTGCATCTGAATGCCGGTCAGGAAACGACGCATTTTGTGCTGCTGCCGGGTGAAGAGGTGCGCACACCGCTGATGGTGGTGATGTTTTATCAGGGGGACTGGATTCGCGGGCAGAATCTCTGGCGGCAGTGGATGATTAAGCACAATATACCCAAAGACCACAGCAAGCCATTGACGCCGCCATTCCTAGCGGCATGCAGTTCGCATCAGTTCAGTGAAATGACACAGGCCAACGAACAGTGCCAGAAAGATTTCATTGACGGCTATCTTAAAAAGGGGATTAAGCTGGACTATTGGTGGATGGATGCCGGCTGGTATGTCGGCGGCCGTGAAAAAGGCTGGCACGCAGCGACTGGAACCTGGGAAGTTGATAGAGCTCCGGATCGTTTTCCCAATGGCCTGCGAGCTGTCAGTGACCATGCACACCGCAAGGGTGTCAAGGTCATTGTATGGTTTGAGCCGGAGCGTGTCATGGGCGGAACATGGCTGTCGGAAAATCATCCGGAATGGATTTTAGGCGCTCTCTTGAATCTCGGGCATCCTGATTGCTGGAATTGGGTCGTCAATCATGTTGATAAACTCCTTACGGACGAAGGCATTGATTTATATCGACAGGATTACAATATTAATCCGCTGGGACACTGGCGCGGAAATGATACCGAGGACCGGCAGGGCATCACGGAGAATAAATATGTTATGGGATACCTGGCCTATTGGGATGAACTGCTGAAGCGGCATCCCGGCATGCTGATCGATTCCTGTGCTTCGGGCGGCCGACGCAACGACCTGGAGACGATGCGGCGGTCGGTTCCGCTGCTGCGAAGCGATTACATTTTTGAGCCGCTTGGTAATCAGGCAGAATCCTATGGGCTTTCCCTCTGGCTGCCTTTTTACGGTACCGCATTTAGTGCGCCAGACGGGTACACCGCCTATACCCATCGCAGCAATATGTGTCCGTCCCAAATAATGTGTTTCGATGTCAGGGTTGAACAGGATGACAAACTCTTGATGCAGCTTTACAATGAATGGTTAGAGATTGCCCCAAACTATTATGGCGATTTTTATCCGCTCAGTCAATGGAACGTGTCGGAGACGGATTGGATTGCCTGGCAGTTTAACCGGACCGGCATCGGCGGTTTTATCAGTGCTTTCCGGCGTGACAAATGTTATTTCCGCAGCGCGGAGTTGAAGCTCTATGGCCTTGATCCCAAAGCCGACTATCGTATCGAAAATACCGACACGAATCAGTCGATTACACAAAGTGGTGCTGAGCTGATGGAAAAAGGAGTCATTGTTGAAATTCCCGACCAGCCGGGTGCGGTCATATTAAAATATTCAATCGGAAATGCCCGATAGCAGATCAAAATTAATTAAAAAGGAGTTTGGATGTACAAGCTGATTTTATCATGGGCAATTTTTTGTGGTATTTGTGGTGCTCAGGGTGAAACAAGGTCTCAAGATAAGAGAGTGTCGTTGGAATGTACACAGATGATATCTCTTGATGGTGCAGGATGGCTGTTGAGTATTGACGCCAATAATGTGGGGCGTGAGCAGCAGTGGTGGCTAAGCCCCCAGCCGAATGCGAAGCCAACAAATATACCGCGGACTCTGCAGAGCGTGTTCCATCACTATAACGGCGTTGCATGGTATTGGCGGGACATTAATGTCTTGAAGAATCCCCACGCCGGCGGCCGGTATTTACTGCGTTTCTGGGACGTGGACTATTACGCCGATATTTGGGTGAATGGAACCAAAGTCGGCTCACACGAAGGACTGCAGTGTCCGTTCGAGTTGGACGTGACCCGTGCAATCAAGCCAGGTTCCAGCAATCGCATTGCCGTCAGAGTGATATATCCAGGAAGTACGCCGATTGACGGGTTCACCCTTGGACAGACGGCTCACGGCTGGTCGGGGTCCATTCCGAGCGGCGGAATCATGGATAGCGTCGAACTTGTTATCACGCCACCTGTCCGTATCGAGAATATCTATGTTTTTCCAGACCCCAATACAGGCACGATTGCGATAGAAGCTAATATCCGTAACACCGGCACGAGCGAGGTGAATGGCAACCTTGCATTTTCTGTCAGCGCCGCAACGGGAGGCGGCACGCTCGTTACCACCCAGATGCAGCAACGTCTTGCACCAGGAGATACACTGGTGAAAACTGAGATTCCAATCACAAATCCAAGATTGTGGGATATCGACTCTCCAAACCTCTACCTTGTTACTTCTCGCGTCGCAGCCGAAAAATCGTTATCGTTCGATGAGTCATCAACCCGATGCGGATTCAAAGATTTCAGATTTAAAAACGGCTACTTTCGCCTGAATGGTCGGCGAATCTTCCTGCGGTCTGCTCACCTTGGATCCGAAGGACCGGCTGGAGGCGTTATTCCCTACACCGAGGCGGGCATTCGCAGCGAATTTGTGAGCTGCAAAGCGATGGGGTTTAACATGCTCCGGTTCCTCTCGCGAGCACCTCTGCGCGTGCAGCTCGATGTAGCCGATGAAATCGGTATATTGCTTTATCAGGAGAGCTCGGCATCATGGATGTTCGAGGACTCGCCCAACATGGGCGAGCGGTTCGACAGACAACTTGCAGCGATGATCCGCCGAGACCGTAACCACCCTTGCATTGCGATGTGGGGATTGTTGAATGAGACAGGCGATGGACCGGTTTTCCAGCACGCGGCCAAGGCACTTCCACTGTTGCGATCGCTTGATAAAACCCGGCCAGTCATCCTTGCCAGCGGCCGATTCGATGCTTTTTCAAGCTACTTAAATGGCCTGGAACTATGGAAACCTGCCGATGGAGGGGCATTGCATCCGAATCTACTGTACAATCCAAAGCCCTATGGGATTTACTCTGTCTCAATCTGGCCGTCCAAGTCCATATCGCTAAATCCGGGTGCAGGCGGCGAATATAGTGTGGTACGATGGACCGCTCCATCGACGGGCGATTACTTCGTTTCCGCAAAGTTCCGTGGAACAGGCTGCTACTCCACAACTGATTTGCACATTCTGCGCGGCAGCGAGTTACTCTTTAAAGGCTTTATCAACGTATGCGGTTGGGGCGATAAATACGAATATTCTGACCGTATAAAACTGGCTGCAGGTGAGACGATTGATATCGTCGTCGGGTGGGGTGGAGGCTTGGGTGCACCACAAGCCGGACTGGCTCCGTGGACAGATACCACCGAGGTGGGCTGCGTCATCAAGTCCTCAAATGGAACTCTCTACGATTTGGCGGCTGATTTTTCTAATTCAAAGAATCCGAATGGAGCATGGAGCTACGGTTGGCTCAAAGCCGGCTCCGCACCGGACATAACCTCATTCACTGCCTACGCCCAGTGCAAGACCGAGAACACGCCATGCCTTGGCGGTATCAGCAATCCGGGTTCGAGTGAATGGGAATCTGTGTTAAGTGACCTGCACGCCTACCCACGCGTACCCCACAGGGAAATTGAAATTGAGAGGTTACGCACGGTTACGTGGAATGATAATCCACTGTTCCTTGCCGAGTATGGTGTGGGCAGTGGAATCAACTTGCCGAGAATGCTGCGGCAATACGAGGCGATGGGAGAGGAATCCTGTTCTTTGGCGGTGGCCCTTCAGGGGACGTATACTTCGTTTATGGCCGATTGGAACAAGTGGAAACTCGGAGATGAGTTTGGCAGTCCTGACGATTTCTTTGACAAGTGCACGGCCAAGATGGGATATCTGCGAAAAATGGGAATTTCCGCCCTCAGGTCTAATCCTAATATTATCAGTTACAGTGTCACCGGCGCACACGACCCATTTGCATTGGGGGAGGGAATCATGACCCAGTTCCGAGAGCATAAATTGGGTACGTTTGATTCCATGATTGATGCGTTCGCTCCTCTCAGGTGGTGTTTGTTTGCCGAGCCGGTGAGTATTTATAGCGGCCAGAAAGTTAAGCTTGAGGCCGTAATTGCAAATGAAGATGTGCTTAAGCCCGGCGAATATCCGGCTGCTCTGGAAGTACTTGGGCCGGATAATCAGAAAGTCTTCGAACGCGAGTTGACAGTCAAAATTCCCGGACAAGGTGAAGCAGAGGTTCCGTTTGCGATTCCAGTGTTTGCTGAAGATGTGAAGATTGATGGGCCATCCGGCAAGTACAAGCTGGTCGTGCGGCTGTTGAAGGGTGCCGCTGCATTTGGTGAGTCGGCCGAATTCTATGTTACCAATCCAAGCGATATGCCTGCTGTAAAGAGCGAAATCACGCTTTGGGGCGAAGACAAGAAACTCGCGAAATGGTTAAGCGGTCACGGTATAAAAACCCATCCATTTGTTTCGGGCAAGCGTCCTGGGCAGAATGAAGCTATTCTGGTCTCGGGCCAGCCGGGCGGCGCAGGCGATGCCAAGGCGTGGCGTGAACTGGCCGAAAGAATTGGAAGCGGCTCCACAGTGATATTCCTTTCGCTGGACGTTTTCAAGAAGGAAGGAAATGCTCTGGGCTGGCTGCCTCTGGCCAACAAGGGCGTAATGGGGGCGGTAAGCGAGTATACCTTCCCTCAGGTCTATGTCCGGGATGAGTGGGTAAAAAAACATCCAATCTTCGATGGATTGCCCACCGGCTTGATGGATTATGTTTTCTACCGCGAAATAATACCTGACTTCAGATACATCGGTCAGGATATGCCCGATGAAGCCATTGCCGGCGCATTCCGAACGTCGATGGGCTATCTTTCCGAGTTGATGCTAACCGAGTACAAATTGGGAGCGGGAAAGTTTATCCTGAATGCTCTCCGGGTCCGTCAGGCTCTTGGCCAGGATCCGACTGCAGAATATTTGCTCAGAAATATGTTGAACTATGCGGCACAGGGTGCAAACAAGCCGTTGGCTGATTTGCCCGACACATTCGATAAAACTTTAGATGAAATTGGCTATAAGTAAGCCCGGCGTTGTAATATTAAAATAGTCATTGATAAATGCTTATTAAACAGTGAAAAAGTCTAATATGATATACAAGAATAGATTGGAAAGGGAAAGATTGGTGAAAAATTCGCGAAGGACTTTACGGTTGGTTGTAACTATCCTGATCGCGTGCGGCGGCAATGTTTTCGCTGCCGCTAATGCCAATAATGATACCCAGGCTTTAAACGCCCGCTGGGCTGCGCAGGCGTTTGCCGGCACCGGCAAGGCCGAGGTTTCTTCACAGAACCGCTTGTTCGTGGTCGATGACAGCGATCGTGCAGTTTCGCCGGTCATCAATCAGTCTGTAACAAACAAACCGTTGCGGCTGGCCCAAAAGACCTACACGCGCGGCATCGGCGCTAATTCGACGAGCAGGATTCGTGTGGAACTGGTTGGGGCGGCCAAACGATTGCAGGCCGATATTGGCGTTGACCGAAATGCTGATGGGCAGGGAGCATCCGTTCGGTTTCGCGTTGCGGCCGCCGGCAAGGAGGTTTTTGTCTCCGAGGTGCTCCGGCCGGGAAGTCTGCAGAGCATTGATGTGCCGCTGGAGGGCGCCATGTCGGTGGATATGATTATTGACGACGGCGGAGATGGCCGGGCTTGGGATCAGGCCAACTGGTGTGATCCGCGGATTGAGCTTCAGGATGGCTCGATGGTTTGGCTGGATGAACTGGCCGAGCAGGGCGGCCCGGTTGACGCCATCCCCTTCTCCTTTGTCTATGACGGGAAATCGTCGCAGGAGTTTCTCGGGCAGTGGGAACGCGTTGTGAAGGAAGAGCCAGTCAATACGGCGATGCTCCGGCGAACGCTGGTCTTCACAGACCCGCAAACCCGCCTTGAGGTCAAGGCCGTGGCGGATATCTACCTCGACACGCCGGGAGTGGATTGGACGTTATACATGACCAACAAGGGCGAAAAAGACACGCCTTTCATTGAAAACGTGCAGGCTGTGGACGTGACGCTTGCATCGCCTCCGCCGCTGGGACACCGTGTAACCCTGCATCGGTTACGCGGCAGCGCCGTCCCTCCGATGCCATTTCAGCCCTTTGATCAGGCGGTTTCTACCGGCGGCCCAATCGAGTTTGGCGCTGATGGCGGAAAGCCGGCAAGAACGAACTGCCCGTTTTTCACCCTGGATTGGGGCACTGGCGGTGTCATCACGGCGATTGGATGGTCCGGACAGTGGATCGGCAAAGTCGATCGCACAGCGAACGGATCCGTGCGTCTTCAGGCAGGGATGCAATTTCTGCGCCTGCGCCTGCACCCCGGCGAAACGATTCGCAGTCCGCGCATCCTGCAGGTCTATTGGAATGGCGGTGACCGTGATTGGGCGCACAACCAATTTCTGCGGACCATGCTGGCACACATCGTGCCGCAACGCAACGG
>JBDKVE010000242.1:0-3089 GCA_039679345.1 Anaerohalosphaeraceae bacterium | reverse complement strand
CGATAATTCCATTCTGATTCCTCGCTTTCTTGAGGAAGGCCCTTCCTAAATATTAGTATAGCCGATTGTGGGGAGGACCGCAATGGAAGCGTGTTTGACTTTTCACGTCTATGATTTAACCTACGGTTGAATTCTTCAACCGGTGCCTGCTTTTTCTCTTCTGCGGCAGACGACCAGCGTGAACGCGTTCAGCAGGATCGTGACGATCAGCAATACCGCCGAAACCCACGTTACCGCGCGGGAGGTATCCAGAAGCGCCGACCAGTCTTCGATCTGCACCAGATGGTCGGTATATCGAATCTGCATATAAAGCGATACGGCACAGGAAGCGGCACTTGCTACAGAGAATGCGGGCCAGTTCCTGCTGCCAGACTTACTATGCTGAGTGAGATTAACAACCGGAAGTATCCACGCAATCAGCCCGAATATCAGGCTTCCCATGTTCAGCCAGCCAAATCCAAGCATAATGATCTCCTTTCCGATGTCTGTCTAAAGATGATTATATCATATACTGCTGCTCATTTTTCAAAACGTCATCAGCCTTTTTTATCTTGGACAGCATTTCTTAAAAATGATGACATTTGAAAATTGACATAGATAAAACCGACCACATGGCTTACAATTAATTCTGAAAAACCTGTTAGGTTATAAGACGTTTGCTGTCTATATAGGTAAAGGGCCTTTCATCTACAAGGGGGGGAACGAATGGAGGACAACGAAATTATTGAGTTTTATTGGCGCCGGAGCGAACAGGCAATTCAGGAGTCTGGATCAAAGTACGGTTCGTATTGTTTGTCCATCGCCAATAACATTCTATCGAATCTGCAAGATTCGGAAGAATGCGTGAACAGCACCTGGCTGAATGCGTGGAACGCGATTCCTCCCCAGCGCCCCAACCATCTGTCCGCTTTCTTCGCAAAAATCACCCGAAATCTGTCCATCAACAAGCTGAAAGCGAGAACGGCTGAAAAACGCAGCGGCAATGAGGCAACGGTTGTTATAGATGAATTGGGTGAGTGCCTTTCCGCATCAGACAATGTGGAGGCCGAATACCAGGGAAAAGAGCTTGGCGAAAAAATCAGCCAATTTCTGCGAACACTCTCGGAACGCGAATGCAACATGTTCATCCGGCGGTACTTTTATGTGCAGCCCGTTGGAGAAATCGCAAAGCATTACCGTCTGAAGGAAAGCAATGTCCTGGTAATCCTGTCGCGTACCCGGAAAAAACTTCGATTTTACCTGCAAAAGGAGGGATACATGGCATGAACAATATGGAACTTTTTGAAGCCATCGGAGAGATTGACAGCGACCTCATTACAAGGTGTGAAAACGAAGTTGTTCATGCGCCGAAACAGACTTGGGTAAGGCGGCTGTCCGTGGCGGCGTGCCTTTGCCTGGTGATGCTTTGTATATTTACATTGCCAATATTCAAACAGGCACCGAATACCCCTATTACGCCGGGAAATAACAGCAGCCAGCCGACAACACCCAACAACGCGTTGCTCTATATCAACCAGTTGAAACAAGAGCCATCTTTTCAAAACTCCGTCATCTCGTTGAATGTGAATGATTTTATTGCAATGACGGATGACGAATTTCTGAAATACTACGGCATTTCGTTCAGCATCAACAGGGCGGTTCCTGCGTTTGAACTACAGCTGCTGAATCCGGCAAATAACAATGGAATTTTCAGGAACAGCAGCAGGGGAACCTATTACGACAGCCATACTTTCGTGTTTGCCAATGCCGTCAACACACAGCGGCTGGAGATCACGCTCAGCAAAACAGCCTATTATCCGGGCTTGATTATAGGGACGGATGAAAGTACCACTCAGCTAAAACAGTCGGAGTTGGGCGGCTTCGCCGTCACGATTTTCCAGTACGCCGGAAAGGATGGGAGTACCTGCTTCTATACGGAGTTTTTGAACAACGGAATCGCTTACTGTATCACTTCTTATAATTTGTCACAGAAAGACTATACGGCTGCACTAAGCTCGGTCATTGCCGATAACGTCAATACTGAAGCAAATAAATCCGGCGCGAAAAATGCCCATATGGTGACCGGCACGGTGAATGCCGTTGATGAGAACGCCAACCTTATTTCCATCTCAGTAGGCGACGGCGCATTTTCCACCCTCAGAGTATATTTACCGGATGGCGAGGCAAAGCGATATTCCGTTGGAGATCAGGTGGAAGTCAGCTACGTCGGCAATCCGATCACGATCTGCACGATATGGGAACGACAGCTAAAAAGCATAAACACTGTAAATGGCTAATGGGTCAAACACTTGAATACAAGGAGAAAGCAATATGAAAAAAATCAGGTTCATTTTTCTGCCCGGCATCTTAGCTTTATGCTTACTCGCCGGATGCAGCAGTCAAAGTCAGAAGTCGGCCGCAAACATTGCGCCAACAGGAAATTCAGTCTCCGAAAAGACGGCTGAAGCGGAAACAGCCGGTAAAACTTTGGGCAATGGCAATACGTCGGTACCTGTTTCCAACGATTTGGAAAACTCCATCAACGTAAAAGCACATGATAACAGCTCAATGAAAGCCACGGGTATCAGCAGCGGCGCAAAAACTTCCGCCAATACCGAAGACGGCTCTGGCAAAATCACAGATACCGGCAACAATACGAAAGCGCCCACTTCTGATGTCTCACAGGATGCCAATGTGCAAAACAACAACTCCGGTACGGTCGGAGGATATTGCATCAGCAATCAAAACAAGTATAATGTTACTGTCCCCAAAGTCAACTATGAACTTGATATTGATAAGGACGGAACAATCAGCAGCGCGGATTACAAGCTTTCCGGCATGAGCCAGGAGGACTTTGCTTCCAAGCTGGTTTCCAATGGGAATGTGGGGACCGCCTCAGAAGCCAAACAAGTAATTAAAGGCGATATTACCGTTATGTGCGGTGTGTTCAGCGGAACTTGTAATTAAAAGACTCAGCATAAAATATCACTTATCAAAAAGCAGATCAAATCTTGGGTTGATTTGATCTGCTTTTTCTCTGAGACATCTCTGTTGGTCATAATATCGCTATTTAAACATCAGCATTCCTCCCATTACAACGATCATGATGA
>JBDKVE010000241.1:0-5215 GCA_039679345.1 Anaerohalosphaeraceae bacterium | reverse complement strand
ATCCGTCAGAATTTATACCCGACGGGTATGATTATTCCGCGAGCAAAAGAAGCAAGTGGTTGATCCTTCTGTACTTAGCCACGCCTAAACAGGAAAATTCAAGTACGATCAGTATAGTTTTAACCACTATCAGGTTTCTCCTGATACAGTATTTTACCCATATTGACTCGTCACGGCCAGACATTTTTGGTTAAATGATCTCATCGTACAGGCTTATGTGTATTCAGCTCCGTTTTATTTTGCCTGGAATAATCAAAAAACTGGATTTATCAGGGTTATCTTTTGAGCACGGGTTCAAGCCAGACACCCCAGTCCATGTTGGCCCCATCACCGCCGTCTTCGACAACCAGTTCGAGAAGGCCGGCCCCTGTTACGTCGATTTCGGCCTGCTGTACATGATGTTCCCTGACTGTGTTCGAGCGAAACACTTCTTTGCCATCTGTGAGAATGACAAAGACGGCCGAGCCGTCAAATCCATCCTGCAGGCCATAGCCGAAGCCTAGCATTTTCCATTGACCGCCCAGGTCAAATGCCCAGCGTGACAAAGCATGGGCATAAAATCCTGATACATAAACCTCGCCGCCCACCTCCAGAAAGAATCCTTTATCAGCTTCGGTTGGGGTTCGGTTGCGCAGGGGGGTTTTCCAGCCTACGGATTCATGGCTGGATGTCATGTCGGACAGATTGGCCTGCTTGACCGAAGCGGGGATTTCCCCGGCGGATTTCAGCTTTCCCGGCTCTGCCAGACGCCGCAGGCAGGCCGTCTTCTTTTTGATTATCTCAACATGGCCATAACGAGTTTCGAGGGTATTGATTGTATCCAGAAGACGCTGCCTGTCGGCGGCCTGATAAGCGTCAATGGCATGATTCAGAAGTGTCGGGTATTCAAACGCCTCCAGCGGCGGCCTGCCGTCTTTATCGACTTTATAATCATAGGCAAAGCTGCTTTTGGCACCATTGTCGTGGCAGGCAATGAGGCGAAGCTGGTAGGTGCCAACTTCCAGTTCGCCGATTTTCAATTGGAATCGTCCCTGCGGATCAACCGGACAGGTCCAGCCTACCGCATCATAGTCGGCTTCCTGTCTGGCCGGATCGTTATAAGCCGCAATTCCATATACGGCGGGGGAGGCCTCAATTTTCCCTGATAAAATAAGAATTCCATCGGAAAATGCAGCCTGGATATCAATAATCTCGCATTTGGGATGCTGCCCGGCCTGCGGCAGGTTCCCGGCGAATGGACGTGTGCAGGCTAACATCATTGCACTGGTCTGGGTGAGGAATGTCCCCGGTCCTTCGTTGCGTAATTGCTGGCCGTAGGTATGGTTGCCATGTCCCATGAGTGCTGCTCCACGCTGGCAGTCGGCTTTTCTCTGGCAGGCGTGCGGAAGGCCGAAGGCATGTCCCAGTTCGTGAGCCACGCCGCCGATATAATGTGAATTAAACTCACCGATGGAGCACGGCCCGCCATACCAGCCGCCGGGTTCGGTCGATGGGAGCAGTTTCGGATCGAGTTTGGCATCATCATAGACCCATGCTGTTCCGCTGAGAGGGCTGCCTGCCCCCACATAGGGGCCAACCTCAGTGGCTTTGTCGCCATCCCAATCCAGAAGCACCTGAAAAATCACGACGGTTTCCTGGTCCATATCCAGACCGGCGGTTTTCAGTCCTGCCTTGACCTCGTTTCGGACCGCATCCCATGCCTCCCGGCCATACGTTCCGGCCGGGTGAGCCCCATGTACGAGATGAATCCGTGTCTTGCCCGTTTCGTCCAGTTCAAGTTTAAATCCTCTATTGGGATAATCCGCCTCTGCCATCCCTTTCGCATAGAACTGCTGGACTTCCTTCATAACGCGGTCCAGACGCTCCTCATAGGCCGGCAGGGGGGATCGGTCGCTGGGCACAAAGCAGACAGCACGAACAATGCCTTTGGCCAGCGTGGTGGAACTCATACCGCAGATTGCCAACAGGGTGGCAAAAACGATGCTTAGGGATTTTTCATTGGGCTTCATACACAATGGTCCTGAACGTTTATACGGTCTTATGCTTTTGTGATATGGTATAAAAAAACCTGTTGGGTGGTCAATAGAATTTTTGCATAAATACCACACGAATACAGGACCACTCTGAATATCCGCTGGGTGCGGATGAATCCAAAATCAATGCCGGGCAATCCTGTCGGCCCGGCGGCCAGTTGTTTTTTGGGTCTTAGAGGCTGCTTTCCCGCCACTGGTCGGTTCGGGTACCCTGATACGTGGTTACTGCATAATCCATGGTCTTTTCACTTTGCGGCTCAAGAGTCAAGGTGTATTTGACCGTATCCAGGTCCACTTTTTCAAAATACTGCTGTGATTCATTGAGATTTTTGAGCGTCCAGTACTGCGTATTGAAGTTTCGCTTGATTTCCAGCTTGACCGGTAAGTCGCGGGTATTCTTGACCTCGATCCGGAAGGTCTGAATCTCATCCCAGCCGTTAATGTTGGCGTCCTTGTCAAAACGATAATTGTCGGTTTTGATATCCATCAAAATCGGCTTGACGACCACCTCTGATACCCGTCCCAGATTCAATTCGACTTCTTCATTGACCGGGATGTACTTGAAGGAAGACTGTCCCTCATACGACAGGTGCTGCTGGTCGTCCACCGTGCGATAGACCTTCATTGCTCCGTCCGGAATGGGTGTTTCGCCGAGTTTGTGCTCGGTATCGTTCTTAAAGCTCAGATAGCGAATCACCGCGGGGCCATACATTTGCTCATCGTATTTATACAGATTTACCACCGGGATTTCCGACACATCGAAACTCGGCAGCCGCTTGGACCATTCATTCGGGATCGTCTCGGTACCTTCGATGGTATAAAGAAAATACTCACTGAGCCCTTCCTTGACGATTTCTTTCTTTTCGGCGAGCTCACTGCGTCCCATAGCCCTTCTTGCTGTAACTGCTTTAGCCATTGCGGGGGCTGCAGGGGCCTCTGCGGCAGGCTGCATAGGCATCGGCAGGGGGGAGCCGTAGGGATACTGCTGACGTGCCAGCCTGGCAATCTCATCCAGCAGATGAATCTTACCGACAATCAGGCGGGTCTGGGCATTCTCGTAATCTTCGCCGGAGTTGTTGGATACGCGGACAAAGCCTTCCAGCCGCATGGTCTTTTCATCCTCGGCCAGTGTCCCCATATAAAACGCCTGCCAGCTCAGGCCGCTGGTCAGATAGGTAATCTCCACCGGCACCTTGCCGTCCACTTCACTGTCGATAGTCCACAAGCCAAGGTTTTGCACCCTCGGCGGAAACGTCAGGTCGGCAATGGTGATTTTGTCGGCAAAGGCCCTGGGCTGCATGGCCAGACTGGTTGGGTCAATCAATGTGTTTTCCCAGGAAAACTGCAGCTTGTTGCCGCCTTCCTTGAGCGTCAGCGATCGGCTGTCCCGTACCAGTGTCAGGTCTGCGGAATTGTAAATCGTCAATTGCGTTGTATCACGGCTGGGCAGTGTAACCAGATCCACCTTGGCCTGCACCAGCCCGGATAGGACTGTCACAGCTATTAAAATGGCTATCTTTTTCATACTATACCTTCTTTCATTGGATTTTATCAGTATTAATTCGCTTTCCAGTCTTCCGTCCGAACTCCCTGATAGGTTGTCAGGATGTAGTCAATCGTCTTTTCGCTCTGCGGTTCCAGTGTGAGAGTGTATTTGACCGTATCCAAATCCACTTTCTCGAAATAGTTTTGCACATCATTGAGATTTTTGAGTGTCCAGTATTGCGTATTGAAATTGCGTTTGATTTCCAACTTGATTGGCAGGTCGCGGGTATTTTTCACCTCAAGCCGATAGGTCAGAATATCATCCCAGCCATTGATATTGCTATCTTTATCAAAACGATAATGGTCGGTCTTGGTATCCATTACTATCGTTTTGACGACCACATCGGTCACCGCCCCGAGATTCAGTTCCACGTCTTCATTGACCGGGATATATTTGAAGAAAGACTGGCCCTCATACGACAGGTGCTGCTGATCATCAACCGTGCGATAAACCTTCATCGCTCCATCCGGGATGGGTGTTTCGCCAAGTTTATGTTCCGTATCAGTCTTAAAGCTCAAGTCACGGATGACCTGAATCCCGTGCATGTCTTCTTCATACTTGTATAAATTAACCACCGGGATTTCCGACAAATCAAAACTCGGCAGCCGCTTGGACCACTCATTCGGAATGGTCTCAGTACCTTCAATCGTATAGAGAAAATACTCACTAAGACCTTCCTTAATTATCTCCTCGAGTTCCTCTGGTAGGACTTGTTCTCTTTTTGAAGATATTTCTTTCCAATCTTTAGGAAAAGTAATCAGCTCTCTATCGTAGATGGGGACTTTGGATTTATCTTCTATCCGGGGTGTTCCATAAGGATACTGCTGACGTGCCAGCCTGGCAATCTCATCCAGCAGATGAATCTTGCCGACAATCAGCCGGGTCTGGGCGTTCTCGTAATCCTCGCCGGAGTTGTTGGACACGCGGACAAAACCTTCCAGCCGCATGGTTTTTTCATCCTCGGCCAGTGTCCCCATATAAAACGCCCGCCAGCTCAGGCCACTGGTCAGATAGGTAATCTCCACCGGCACCTTGCCGTCCACCTCACTGTCGATATTCCACAAGCCCAGATTCTTCACCCGCGGCGGAAATGTCAGGTCGGCTATTGTGATTTTGTCGGCAAAAGCCTTGGGCAGCATGGCCAGACTGGTCGGGTCAATCAGTGTATTTTCCCAGGAAAACTGGAGTTTGTTCCCGCCTTCCTTAAGCGTCAGCGACCGGCTGTCCCGCACGAGGGTCAGGTCTGAGGAATTGTAAATCGTCAGTTGCGTCGTATCGCGGCTGGGCAGCGTAACCAGATCTACTTTGGCATGTCCCAATCCGGACATAATTGTTATGAGAATCAAAATGGTTATCTTTTTCATCATATCCATCACGATTAATTTGATTTCCAGTCGCCGGTTCGAACTCCCTGATACGTGGTCAATACATAATCCATGGTCTTTTCGCTCTGCGGTTCCAGCGTGAGCGTATATTTGACCGTATCCATATCCACTTTCTCGAAATAGTTCTGTGCATCGTTGAGATTTTTGTAACCGTTCACAGAAAAATTTCATAAAAAACCATAAAATATTAAAATGGGTAACTTGCGCAATTGTATCCGTTGTGTTATAAGCAAAGGATGCACGATAAAGAC
>JBDKVE010000240.1:0-3616 GCA_039679345.1 Anaerohalosphaeraceae bacterium | reverse complement strand
CTGCTGCAGGTCAACTGCTCCGGCGAACCGCAGAAATACGGCGCTCCCGTCGGCGCGGCATTTCATCTGGCCGAACAGATGATGTCCATGCCCAATGTTCGACTGGAAGGCTTGATGACGATGGCCCCGCTGACGATGGATAAAGAGGTTGTCCGGAGCAGTTTTGCCCGTGCCCGTGAATTATTCGAGGAAATGCGCTCGGAGAAAGTGGCCGGGGCGAAGTTTCGCCACCTGAGCATGGGTATGAGCCAGGATTATGAAATCGCCATCGAAATGGGAGCCACAATGGTTCGCATCGGCTCTGCCATCTTTGCCTGATTTTCTGTTTTTTTCACATTTGCGTCCGATAAGTCACAACTCATCATATTTTAACATTAAGTCCCCCCCATCTCAGGTCGATGCATTAAAATAAGAATAGAGCTGGATTATAATCCAGACATATTTGTTCTGAATTAACTGGTTCAGGAAGAAATGACAGCATTACATCCAACAGACACAAATGTATCACCTCCCACGACCGCCGGCCGCACAGCGACCTTGACGTTTGTGTCCGATCATCTGAGCCTGACCGATACGATTCGCACGCGCCTTTCAGCACGTCACTGGTCCGGCCGGCTTATCAATCTGGGCCAATTCTTCGACGCCGATCCTGAATCCTTCAAGCCGGGAGCGGTCCTGCTGGACGCCAGTGATGTACATCTGATTGACTGGAAGCGGCTTGATGAGAAAATTCGGCTATTGGACCAGGCCAGTATCCCGGTGATTCTGCTCAACTGGCCGGTATCCATGGAATTCAGCCACTTTCGACTGGGGTCGAAAATCCGCAGTTCATCGATGGACGAAATCTGGGCTCGTATTGAATCAGCGATGTGCTTTGCGATAGTGCTGGCGGAGATTCCACAGCAGGAAGAGCAGCAAAGACAACTTCAGGAACAGCTTAAGATTGCCGGTGCGGTGCAGAGGAACTTCCTGCCCCAGACATTGCCTGCCACCGACAAGGTGCGGTTTGCACATGTCTATCACCCTGCCGAGTGGGTCTCCGGCGATATCTTCGACGCCGCCCGGCTGGACGAAACCAACATTGGTTTCTATATTGCCGATGCCGTGGGCCATTCGGTGCCGGCCGCCCTGCTGACGATGTTTCTCAAACATACCGCCGTGCTGCGAGAGACACACGGCAATCAATACCATATCTTTCCGCCCAAAGAGGTGCTGGACCATCTGAATCGTCAGATGATTAAACAGCATCTCAAGGGATGCCTGTTTGCCACGGTTTGCTGCTGCCTGCTGAACACCGACACCATGAAACTCTCGTTTGCCCGGGCCGGACACCCCTACCCGCTTCTGCTGCGGCCCGGACAGGACCCGCAGCCGCTGCATAGCCGTGGAGGATTGCTGGGCGTGTTCGAGGAGATGGAGTTCGAACAGGTGACGGTTCCCGTTCAATCAGGTGACAAAATACTGCTTTATTCCGACGGTGTAGAGCCGCTGATTGGCGAAGTGAACAACGGAGGCAAATTCCGATTCACCGACCTGTTTTTAAACCTGTGCGATATGCCGGTGATGTCGATGATGTCCACAATGGAAAACGCCATCGCCAGTTGGCGCCGCACCTCTTCGGAAGCAGACGACATCACTCTGCTGGCCGTCGAAATACTGTAAGCCGTCCCTTTTTCCTCTTATTTCTACATATCCCTATCATTATATTCCATATTCATATATATGTATCATACATATACTATTTATTATTACATATTGACATTTATTTGTATTATCATATAATTCAAATAACTCAATAATTAATCCTAAGGAGATAGATATGAAGATAAAAACAATACTTCCGATTTTAGTTCAAATCACTACCCCAATGCTATTATTAACGGCCTGTTACGCAAAGAATCCGTTTATCACCCACATGTACACCGCCGACCCCTCCGCCCATGTCTGGGCCGACGGCCGGCTGTATGTCTATGCCTCCCACGACATCGCCCCGCCACGGGGATGCGACCTGATGGATCAGTATCACGTGTTCTCGACTGATGACATGGTCAACTGGACCGATCACGGCGAAATCCTCAGCTCCAAAGAGGTCGAATGGGGCAGACCTGAAGGTGGTTTTATGTGGGCCCCAGACTGCGCCTTCAAAAACGGAACCTACTATTTCTATTTCCCCCACCCCAGCGGCACCGAGTGGAATAAAACCTGGAAAATCGGCGTCGCCACCAGCAAAAGTCCGGCCGGCGGATTCAAAAGCATTGGCTACATCAAAGGGCTGGAATCCATGATTGACCCCTGTGTATTCATTGACGATGACGACCAGGCCTATTTCTATTATGGCGGCGGCGGAGTCTGCAAAGGCGGCAAACTCAAAGACAACATGATCGAAATCGACGGCGAAATGAAAAATATGGAAGGTCTGGTCGATTTCCACGAAGCCGCCTGGGTACACAAACGCAACGGCATCTATTATTTGTCCTATTCCGACAATCACGACAAAAATGACAAGCACAATCGCATACGTTACGCCACCAGCGACACCCCGCTTGGCCCATGGAAACATCAGAATATTTACATGGACTCCACGGATAGTTTCACCAACCACGGCTCCATCGTTGAATTCAAGGGCCAGTGGTACGCCTTTTATCACAACAGTGCTTTGTCTAACCATGACTGGCTGCGTTCAATTTGCGTGGACAAGCTGTATTACAATGAAGACGGCACAATCCAAAAGGTTATCCAGACAATCGAAATCCCCGTTTCCAAACCTGAAGTTAAACCGGACGCAAAAACCGAAGCAAAACCCGTAGCCAAATAGGCTTTCCGTAAAACTTCACTTAAAACGAGCAACATGACAAGTTGACTTTTAAATGTCAGCTTTTTTTCGGGCCGTCAGCAGCAGCACAAGGGTACCTACAGCAACGATGGGCAACACCCAGACAGCGGCGCTGGTTTTGGTAATTTCCGGCAAGGTCACTTTGCCGTAGTTGGCAATTTTCTCCAGCGGCTGAACTACGGATGGATAAATCAGGATATACACCAGCGCCCCTGCGAACATGCCGGCGACCGTAATCAAAGCATCGAGCCGTCCGGCGGCGGCACAAACCAGCCCGGTACCGGGGCAATAGCCGGTCATCCCGAAACCAATCCCCAGCAACGCCCCGCCCAGCAGAATCGTAACCATCGTGGTGGGCTTGATGCTGAGGTGGGCGTGGCCGGTCAGTTGCAAAATCCACGTACCCAGCATCCCCACCAGCACAAATACCGCAATCGTTCGCATGGCGTGGAAGTCTTTGAGCCGGAGGGTGCCGATGATTTTATCCGGATCGGCCAGCCCCGCGACAAACAGCGCGGCGCCGAACAGGACCCCGATGGCAAAACCTGATATGTTTGGATTTTCGAACATGGCTGGCTCCTTTGGCTATTCGATATCGGGTGTTTTTGGAAAGACGATTCGGGCTGCCAGCATCCCGAAGGCAAACAGGGTAATCGTAAACGGCACGGCCGACAGACTGAGCTGTGCCCAGCCGCTGGCGAACTGGCCACTCGTACAGCCGTGGGCCAGACGCGCCCCCAGCAAGATGAGGATACCGGCAATGAAACCAACGAGGAACCGACC
>JBDKVE010000239.1:0-8526 GCA_039679345.1 Anaerohalosphaeraceae bacterium | reverse complement strand
CCCTGATGGAAAACAACGAACATCGAACCCGAGGGATCGAAATGCAGCGGAATTTGTGTGCATCCATTTCTTTCTTTAAACACCCTGACAGGCTCGATCCGACCTGTGTCAGGAAACCACACTTCCGGCATCTTGCCGCTGACCCGGAAGGTACAGACGGCGTCAACCGCTGCTGAGGCGGGATTGGCGATAAAATACACGTCCTTATCAGCAACAACGCGATGAATATAGCGAATGAACCGGCTGGCCAGAAAATCCGGCTGAATGCCCATCGCAGCCAAAACCTCGGCTGGGGACTTGCCGGCCACGACCCGCCCTTTCAAGACCTTACCTTGTGTGGCTGAGCTGGCGTCCCACAACTTCGCCGCCAGTGTCTTCACCTGCATATCGCATTGCGGATAGCCGGACAGACCCGGCGCCTTGACCGGCGGATTGCCAAGAATGGTTGCTCCAGCCTCGGCCAGCGCCGCGATTTTCTCCAGCATCTGCGGTGTCATGGATTCCTCATCAGGCAAGACCAGGAGCCGATAGTTCATGCCTGAAGGTAATTCCAGTACCCCGTCTTTGACCGTCACGTGCTTCAAAAAAGCCTGAGGACTGATGGCATCATAGTCATAACCAGTCAGCTTCAATGGTGTGAACCGCTGCATCGGTTCTTCCGACTGCAGGCAGAGAACATCAGCCGCAAACCTTCCCTGCCGCAGCAGGTATTGACAGCGGGCAACATACTGATGCCACGCCTTCGACTCTTCCCACCAGGTATTGGAACGCTCATAATGCACTCCCCACGGCCCCATGGTCATTCCCGGCCAGCGGTTCGTAACCCACGGCTGCATCGCATAACGATGAACGATAAAGCGGTTGACGCCATCACAAAACGCACGGTCTCCCAGCGTCTTGATATTGCCCGGGTATGCCTGCCATCGTTCCGCATCCGTAGCCGTAAACGCTTCGGCACCAACCACCGGCAGACCGTTGACATGTGCACTCGAAGCCATGGCCTTGACCGACCAATAGAGCCCTCCACCACCAGGCCACCAGAATTCACAAATCGGTTCGTTAATAAAATTGGCAACATCGAGATCATGGGCCGGTGTCGTATAGGACTCCATCGAGAGTTTCAAGCCATCCTTGTTGGCCAGCGTCCGCAGATGGCCAATATAGTTTTCAGCCACCAGGTCGGATACCGTTTGCCTGACGTCACGAAGAAAACGTTCGGAGATTTCCGGGCTGCCTACGATTCGTCCGGCCAGCACCGGCAGCATTGGCGTCATGTCATAACCGCGCAGCCTTTTGAATTCCTCACGCATCTTCGGCGTCCAGTTCTGCGCGCCGACTTCCCAACTATCAACATGAGTCGTAATAAAGGCCTTTCCCGCCAGCGGACCAACATCCCTGACCAGCTTTCCGATCATACCGTTGTAATGTGCCTCAATCCCCTCTTTGCTCAGTTTGTCACACTCCGGCCCCGTACCGGTGGCAGGTGCAGGATGATTTCTTGCCCCGGTGAAAGTATGCCCGAAACGAATGACAGTCCATTCTCCCGAGCCGGGCAGCGCCGGCGCATCCCAGGTGAGCGCCCCTTTCTCAGACATTCGATCCGTGAGTTCCACTATCGTATTCCGGGCAACAATGGATTCAGCAGGAATCTCGGTAACCGGACCGGTCCTGGGATTGCCAATAACCGACATTCCTTTGGCAGGAAGGTTTTGGATTCGATGGGCGGGATTATCCGGGTCTAGGGGTGTGGGAAAAGCCAGTACGGCAATATCGCGATAGAAGCCTTCATTGGCTTGGGGCATGGGCAGTTCGCCCACAAATTTTGTGCCTCCCGCAACCTGCTTTTCACTGGTCACAACCACCTGCATTGCTTTGTCAAGAGGTATCCATGGACCCCCGCTGCCATTCCAGCCGGCATCGTTGTTCATATTCACTTCAAGCCCAAGCCGATTCGCCTCCGACACCATGTGCTTGAACAAATCTCTCCATGTGTCACTCATGAAATCCACCGGCCCCACCGGCGCCCCCTGGTCAACCTCCATGATCAGTACTCCGCCCACACCCGCCCGCTGCATCGCCTCCAAATCAGCCGTCACTCCTTCCCGCGTCAGGTTCCCGTTCAGCCAGAACCAGAATACCCACGATCGGGCCTCCCCCGGAGGCGTCACAAAATTCTTTGCTAAATCATTATTTCCCACCGCAAATCCAACCAGGGCATGCAACATGAGGGCGACACATAGACGTGTTATCATAGTTACCTCCTAAATGAAAACCCATCCCGCTTGATATTTTTGAATGAACTGACTCAGGAGGCAAGAACCGTAAGTCCTTGCCTTTTAAAATGTTAAATACTGGGCAATTCAGGACTCGAACCTGAGACCCGCTGATTAAGAGTCAGCTGCTCTACCAACTGAGCTAATTGCCCCGATTGGGAAAAACAAAGATATTACCGGGAAATCGCGTTATTTCAACACAATTTTACACTATTTTCACAGAAAAACAAGACCCACCTCCAATGCTATTCTTTAAGGTCGGTTTTTCTTGACAGTTCCTTGTAAAGGACTACAATTGTCGAAAAATCTAAAGAAGCTCAGGCACTGGAGGCCTGTTTGACAAAAACCTTAAATAAAAATAGTCCAGCCGGAATCGATTTAAAAACCGGCCCGACACAGAATGTGATTACCGTGACCGGAAGACTGGATGCCGGGACGGTATCGAAGCTATGGAGCAAAGTCCCATCGCTTTGTTCGTCATTGACGAAAAATCCGTTCATTATTGATATCCAGCAGGTTACATTCTGTGACGTCGCTGGAGCGGCCTTTTTATTTGAGCTGGAACTGGAAGCCCGGAAATATACACCGGACATCCAGATTGTTCATTCGAACCC
Organism: Anaerohalosphaeraceae bacterium; assembly: GCA_039679345.1. Lineage (GTDB taxonomy): Bacteria > Planctomycetota > Phycisphaerae > Sedimentisphaerales > Anaerohalosphaeraceae > Anaeroglomus. The sequence goes on along the minus strand of JBDKVE010000239.1, from coordinate 5,639 downwards.
GGAACTGCAGGAACTTTTCGAACGCGTCGATAAAGCCAGGGTCAAGAGCGTGCTGGCGACTCCAACCCCACAGACCAATGCCATCACTGAAATCGGCAAGACCGTCTGTCATTTGTGCGAAGACTTCAGGGACCAGTTTATGTTTCTCGGCCACCTGCTCAGTTCTTTCCGTTGGACCGCATTCCACCTGTATCGAATTCGCTGGGCCGATTTCTTCAAATTGATTGAGCTGGTTGGTGTCAATGCACTCGGGATTACCGTTCTGCTGGGATTCCTGTTCGGCTTGATTATGGCTTTCAGTGCCGCGATGCCTCTGCGGCAGTTTGGAGTCGAAGTCTATGTCTCCGATCTGGTCGCCATTGCCCTCGTGCGGGTATTAGGCCCCTTTATTACAGCGATTATCATCGCCGGCCGCACCGGCTCGGCCTTTGCCGCGGAACTGGGGACCATGAAAATCAACAACGAACTGGATGCCCTCAACGTTATGGGGCTGGAACCCATGCGGTTTCTGGTGGTGCCAAGGGTTGTCAGCACTCTTCTGATGGCCCCCCTGCTGGTGGTTTTAACCAATGTGGCAGGCCTGATTGGGTCGGGTCTGGTAATTATGTCTCTGGGCTATGGACTGGCAACCTATTATGACCATGTTCAATATATTCTGACCATGACGGATGTATTTGTCGGGTTGTTTAAAGCCCTTGTTTTCGGCGGGCTGGTTGGCGGAGTGGGTTGCCTTCGCGGCCTCCAGACCGAATCCGGAGCCGGAGCGGTGGGAATCTCCACCACTCGGGCCGTCGTCAGCGGCATTGTCTTGATTGTGCTGGCCGAAGGTATCTTTTCGGTCTTGTTATACATTTTGGATATATAACCTATGGATTCAATTGCGCAGCCTGTTATTGAAACACGTGGTCTTGACGTCGGTTACCACGGCAAGGCTATCCTGCGCAATATCAACTTTACCGTTCAGGCCGGCAAGATTCTGGTGATTCTCGGCGGCTCAGGATGCGGTAAAAGCACTCTCTTGCGAAGCCTCATTGGCCTGGCTGAACCCATCAGCGGACAGGTGATGCTGTATGGACAGGACTACTTCCATTCCACCCACCAGCAGCAGGAACAGATGCTGGCGCAAATCGGGGTATCCTTCCAGAGCGGTGCCCTGTTCGGGTCGATGTCCGTCCTGGAAAATGTGATGCTGCCGCTGGAAGAATTGACCAGCCTGCCGCCGGAGGCATGTGAAATGATCGCTGCCATCAAGCTCCAGATGGTGGGACTGTCCGGGTTTGAACATCACAGCCCCAGCCAGCTTTCCGGCGGAATGCAGAAACGTGCCGCTCTGGCCCGGGCAATGGCGCTGGACCCCAGGATTCTGTTCCTGGACGAACCCAGTGCCGGCCTGGATCCAATTACTGCCGCCCAGTTGGACGACTTGATTCTCCAGTTGGCCCGCACACAGCATCTGACCTTTGTCATCGTGACCCATGAACTGCAAAGTATTTATGCCCTGGCCGACAACGCCATCATGCTGGATAAATCCGCCGGCGGCATCGTGGCCATGGGTAAACCCGAAGAACTGAAACATCGGACAGATATCCCGGTCGTCTGGCAGTTTTTTAATCGTTCCGTCCAGACGCCCGGCCAAACTTAATTTATACGAGGATTTCAAACGATGAAATCGAATGCACACTATTTCCGAATAGGCCTGTTTTTCATCCTGATGCTGGCTCTGCTGATTGGAGGGCTGATTCTCATTACCGAAGATATATTCGGCGGCGAGCGGTTTTATATCGAAACCTATCTGAATGAATCCGTTCAGGGATTAAGCAAAGGAACCGCCCTGCTGCATCGCGGTGTTTCCATCGGTCGGATCGAGAAGATTACTTTTGTCCCGCAGGAATACCCGCTTGAATTCAATACCCCCGACTACGACAAATTCAGCCGGTATGTCATGATTGTCATGTCGGTGGATGCAAAACACTTCCAGCGTCCCGGAACCACAATCCAGGATGTCGATGCGACGATACGTAACCAGATTAACAACGGTCTTCGTTTGAAATTATCCTATCAGGGCATCACCGGCATCGCGATGATTGAAGCCGACTACCTTGATCCGGACCGTTATCCCCGGCTGGAAGTCCCGTGGAAGCCGCGCAACATCTATATTCCATCGGCACCCAGCCTGATTACCAGCTTTACTCAGGCCGTGGATACCGTTTTTCAGCGGTTGGAAAAAATCGATTTTCCTGCCCTTTTCACCCAGTTTGAGACCACGCTCAAATCCGTCCAGACCTCCGTGGAAGAGGCCAAACTCGGCGAACTTCGTCAATCCGCAGTCGAGATGCTGGATCAATTCGAAACCACACTGCAGCAGGCACAGGCGATGATGAACGCCAGCGACCCGAATTCCCCTGTGTCGAATCTGGCCGATACGATGGCGCAACTGGATCGCAACCTCAAGCAGATTGAACAACTCGTTTCAACGCATGAAGATGACATTGATACAATCTTAACCGATATGAAAACCCTGACACGAAACTTAAAACAGCTTTCCGAGCAAATCAAAGCTGACCCCGCTCAACTGCTGTTATCGTCACCACCCAGGAAAATGGAGAACATAAAATGAGGTTCAACTTAATCCAGTCTATTATCCTTATGGGACTTGTCTTTGCGTGCGGCTGTGCCAGTCGGGAAAACTTCAGCCAGCAGCAGGAGTCCTATCTGCTGGAAACCACGGTAACCATTCCCACCGCAACCCACACACTGCCGGGTGTGCTCAAGATACGCCATTGCCGGGCCGTGGCGCCGTTTGACGGCCAGTATTTCCTGTACCGCACCAAAACCGGCCAGTATCAGCAGGACTACTACAAGCTGTTTCTGACACCTCCCAATGAGCAGATTGTCGAGCAACTGCGAGAAGGATTATCGGCCAGCAGCCTCTTCAGCAGTGTTCTGCCGGCCTCAAGTGCTGCGTCACCCGACTATACCCTCGAGCCGCATCTGCTGGCAATCTACTGCGATTTTTCCGATGCCGCCAATCCCAGGACAGTGCTCAAGATGCACTTTGTACTGCTTAAAACCGACCCGAGCTGCCACTGCAGCACGATTGTCTTTGAGAATACCTATGAATCCATCAAGTCCATGCCCGGCCAGACCGGACAGGATATCATCCTGAGTTTCAACGACAACCTCGGCGATTTGCTGTCCACCCTGATGTCGGACATCGCCAAGAAGGTGAAATAAGCCGGAATTTTGACAGGACTTTATTCCATCGTCAATCGAACTATTTCATCATCTGCCAACGCCGTATCGTATATCCGAACCTCATCCAGCAGGCCATTGAAGAAATTCACCTGCGATGTACCATCATGAAATGCACCTATTTGGACATCCTGTTCAGCAGCAGTATTGATAGGCTGAGTCGAGGTTGTGTTTCCCGCCTCGGCAACTCCATCTACATAGAGTTTCACTTCATTAATGCTTGGAGAGCCGTCATCGACCAGAACCGCAGCCACATGGTGCCACTGGCCGTCATACAAATTGCGAGTCCCCTGAATCGAACCCCATACCCCAACGGATAACACACCCGTCTGGTGGATGCGGAACATCCATTTCTGCCCGGAGGCGGCCAATCCCCAGCTCAGAATTGTCTCACTTGTGCTGCCTGGATTAGCCTTGATCCACGCTGAACAGGTCCGCGAGGCGGTCCCGGTAATCCCCTTAAAACCTGTCATTTGAACATAATCATCGACACCATCCATTTGCAATGCATTATTTCGTGCACCTGTAATCCAGGGATTATCTGTAATATTGACTGTCTGGCCGTCATATCCGCCAATACTATCGGAAACAACCGTTCCTTCTGTTTCATCCATCTTCCACCAGGCGAGCGGCAATGGCAAAGCAGGAAGCGGCAGTGTAATGTTTTCAGATTGCAGCCATTGGTCGGCCAATAGGATAAAATCATCAAAGTCTACCGTCCCGTTGCGGTTGATATCCGCCTGCCCACAATGGTCCGGCCCGGCGCAGTCGGTCTGCATCCAGTGATTGGCCAGCAGATTCATATCCTCCATATCCACATCGGTGGTAAAATTCAAGTCGCCGAACAGATAATATTCATACGCTCCCATATCCACCACCGGGGTACCGTCCCAGTCGCCATCGGCCAGACGCGGTGTTCCCATCAGGCCGGTTTGCTCCTCGGCCGGAACAGCCGCATTGCTTCCGGTATCCACACACAGCGAATCGGGCAGCAAATGCAGGTCACCATAGTCATCATCCGACGTCCCCCACTGACCATCGTCCCCGGCCGAAGGATACCGAACCACCTGCGGAGGCAGATTGATGTTGCCATCTCCCACAAAACCCCCCTCGATATCGCTGTATGTCACTGAAGATGTTCCTTCATATACACCACTTGATATTTGGAAAGATTTTGTAAATAGCTGTGCACCCTGAGAGGCTGAATTCCCCCACAGGATACAGTTCGTGATCACATCGTCAGAAGCATAATTGTAAATCCCTCCACCAAAACCATTGGTAGTTCCCATTGCGGAATTCGCCAGAAATGAACTGTTTCTGATGATTGATGTGCCTGCATTTTCATAATCGTAAATTGCGCCCCCATATCCATTTACACTCTGGACACAGTTGCCGGCAAAAAGACTGTTTGTAATAGATAATATAGAGTCATAACCATAAATACCGCCGCCATAGGCTGATTGAATTCCATGAACAGTGTTACCCCAAAATTGGCAATTCTTGATGATTGAATTTGCATGGGTATATATCGCCCCACCACAACCCTTATCAGATGAACCTGTAACATGATTATTGATAAAGGTGCTGTCAGCTATTGTCTGGCTATAGATATGCCAACTGATGTTAGACAGGGCGCCGCCAAATGCCCCGGCAGTATTTTGATAAAAGATACATTGATTTATGTCTACACTTCCAGACACTCCGCCTCCTCTACCCGTAGCTTCATTTTGATTGAACACACAACCAGTTATTGTCCCACCATAAACAACCCCTCCACCAACGGCAGATTTATTTTGATTAAATGTACAGCCAATAGTATTGTAACCACCAAACATTCCTCCACCGCCATAGGTATCACCAGAGGAACCAACGGTATAATTTCTTTCAAATGTACAATGAATAACAATTGGCTCAGCGTAAATCCTCTTTGGAGGAAATACAGCATAATCGTCCATAGCAAAACTCGCCATGCCTCCACCGCTGCCGCTGACGCCACCGGCTCTATTTTCTGTGAAGGTGCAATCTCTGACCACCGGACTGCTGCCATGGTTACACAATCCGCCGCCTCGACCTGCAGAATTACGGTTAAAAGAACATCGAGCAATCAGCGCATTACTGTTTTTGTAATTGGTTATTCCACCCCCGTCGGCATTCCAGTCGCCTTCGTTTTCTGGATAAGTCGTATTGTTTTCTTTAAAAACACAATCCGTAATGGTCGGGCAGCTTTCATCATTAAAGACTCCAGCCCCACCATCATAGCCGTAATCCACGGTTGTATTATGTACAAAGCTGCAATGTGAAATGGTCGGGGTGCTTCCTTTATTATATATTCCCCCGCCGGAACGATAAGCAGAATTACTGATAAAACGGCATTGACTCAGCAGATG
>JBDKVE010000238.1:0-10908 GCA_039679345.1 Anaerohalosphaeraceae bacterium | reverse complement strand
CAAGGTACCGCCTTTGACCGGAATGCCTTATCGCACCTGACTAAGCAAGTCGCCGGTTCTTTTATGGATCATTATTATCAGGACAGCCATTATGATGAGGGTTACATCGATTTGCTGTGCGAGATGGCAGCCTTTGGACCAGATGCAGAATGGAGTAAAGTCGTTTCGTCAGCCTTTTTCAGCACCATTATCGAAGAACTTTGCGACGATTATGAGGATTTCCAGTTTGAGACCTACAACCGGGTTATGTCGCAGGTGATTTCGTACTATCGCAACCTCCCCGCCGCCCAGAAACTCGACCAATATCTTCATCAATTTCATCTTGGCTCTGCTGACGAACTGTTCAGGCGTGCCAACCGCATCCATGCCCGAAACTTCCATTTCCATGCCGACACAAAAACGGTAAAGCAAATCTATTTATTATCGCGTATCACCGTCGGGGCGGACATTGCGATTGTCAGCGTGATGATACAGCGTCTGTCTGTCCTGTTTCCGGATGCCCAAATCATTCTGCTCGGCAGTCTCAAACTCCAGGACATCTTTGGCGGCAATCCCCGCCTCTGTATTCGAGAGGTCCCTTATATCCGCAGCGGCAGCCTCCTTGAGCGGCTTGAAAGCTGGTGCAGGGTCATTGAGCTGCTGGACGACAAAACAGTCCCTGATAAAGATGCCGTCTTATGGATTGACCCCGATTCCCGCATCACCCAATTGGGCATGCTCCCGATTTGCGAGGAACACCATCACCTGTATTTCAACAGCCACAGGGACTGGGCGTCAACCCGGAACGCCTGTATGGCCGAACACGCCAATGCCTGGCTCGACAAGGTTTTCGGCAGGACGAACTTCTGCTATCCCCGGGTATGGCTTGAGCCCCAACTGCTCAACCAGGCCCGCATATTAACTCATTCCCTGCGGCAAAATGGCTGCCAATGCATTACCGCGGTAAATTTCGGCGTGGGCGGAAATCCCCGCAAAAGGCTCAGCCTGGATTTTGAGAAAAAACTGATTGGCGAACTATTAAAACAGCCCAAAAGCGTGGTGATTCTCGATCAGGGTTTTGGAGCGGACGAAGTGGCCAGCTCCCGCCAAATCATCTCCGACATTCAAAATAAAGGATACCCCGTCCATCAGGCTCGATTCGATCAGACAGTCGGGAAGAACTTTCCTCACGGACTACTGGCCATCGAATGCACCATCGGCCAGATTTCAGCCCTGATCGGCGGCAGCGATGAGTACATCGGGTATGATTCCGCCTGCCAGCACATTGCCGCGGCCATGGCCGTTCCCACCATCACCGTATTTACCGGCTCAAATAATCCGCGTTTTATTCGTCGGTGGAGCGCCTGCGGAAATACCTCCTGCAGGGTCGTTCATGTAGACACCCTGGGGCATCCGGACACGATCAACCCGGATGATATTATCAGCCGTATTATGGAGGAACGTCTGCCCGCTGCACCCAGGGCAAAATCCCGGACTATAATCATCGACGTGAATCCTCCAAAGCAGAAAATAAAAAAACAGAAGCTGAAAAAACAGACATAATCATCAGAAAAGCCGCATATCGCCTATGAAAATTTTTTTTATTTACCCTAACGCAGGCTCGCAGGTCGGTTTTAACTACGGCGTGTCTCATATCGCCGCGGTCCTGGCAAAAGCCGGCCATCAGGTAGTCTTCTGGCAGCTTTGCGAAGACCTGGCCCCCCTGCCTTCGCAGGACGAATTCATCGCCCGAATCAAACAGGAGGCCCCGGACCTCATCGCCTTTTCGGTGGTGACCAACCAGCGGAATTACACCCAGCAGCTTGCCGCCTGGGCCAGAACGTCTCTGTCGATTCCCATCGTCTGTGGCGGGGTACACGCCCTGGTCGGCGGGCGGGAAATTCTGGAGACCGGCCTGTTCGATTACATCTTCCGCGGCGAATGCGAAGATGCCTTTCCGGATTTCATCGAAAGACTTTCCGGCGGCAATTCCATACAGGATGTCCCAAATCTCGGCTTCATCGCCAACGGAACGATACAAATTAATCCCGTTGGCCCCCTGCCGGACTTGGAGCGTCTGCCGTTCAAAGATTATACCATCATGGATTTTCAAAAACTCATTGACGTCAAAAAAGGATGGGTGGGCCTGATGGCGTCCAGGGGCTGCCCGTTTTCCTGCACCTATTGCTTCAATCACAAAATGGTTGCCGCCTACCGGCACGACCTGAAATGCACATTCAATGAGCTGCACTATATACGACAGTTTCGGGTGGACCAGATCATCGACGAGATCAAATTTCTGCTGACCCATTACCGTCACATCAAAACCTTCATTTTCGACGACGACCTGTTTACGTTTGACAAGGCCTATATCAAAGAATTTTGCCGCGAATACAAAAAAACATGCAATCTCCCCTTCGTTGTCAACGCCCATGTGAAATTTTTCGACGACGAAGTCGCTGCCAACCTCAAATCCGCCAATTGCACCGTCGTTAAATTCGGCGTAGAGTCCGGCAGCGAAAAAATCCGCAAGTCCGTCCTGAATCGTCACATGACCAATGACGACATCATTCAGGCCATCGGCATGGTCAATAACGCCGGCATGCACAGTTCCGTGTTTATCATCATAGGCTTCCCCCACGAAACCCGGCAGGATGTCTTCGATACCCTCCGCCTGCTGGGCCAGGCCCGCCCCGGCCGGTTTCGATGGACCTTCTTTTTCCCCTATCCGGGAACCAAAGCCCATCAAATCAGCCTCGACGGCGGATTTATTAATACCAAAAAGATGGATTCACTCCAGAACTTTACAGACGAGTCCTGCCTGGAATTCGGTGCAGAGCACAATCTGCTCTTAAAAAAAATCGGCCGCATCATGCCCTGGTTTGTGAACGCGTACTCCGGCTTGCCCGTCGCGGATTTTTACCGACAGAAGGTCGATGATTTGTTGAACATGGATGAGAACGACTGGAATCGGATTGCCCCCACCCTTATTGAAGAAGACAAAAAATGGTCGCAGCATTTTGCACAAGAAGGCCTGTCGCATTACGCTATCAAATACAACCCCTTCATGGGCGTCATCTCCGATTATTTTTTGAACGAGAAAAGCAAATAATCCCCTGATCTGTCCGTATCCATCGCCATGGCGGCAAATCATACCACCAATGCATATTCTCTCAACTCCGCACCCCAGTTTTGACAAAAATCTATCCGCTTATCTTTTTTAGAGAAACGTCCTTTACAAATCCCTGCAAAACCTTATGATTATACTGATTCTAGGCATCATAAAAATAGAAGGCGTTAAAATCCAGATGGCTTTGTAGAAATTATTCTATCATTTTGACCCAGGAGGGGTTGTATAAAATAGCCGGGCGTGGAAACGCCCGGACAGGAGCACTAAAACATCTAAACCCCGAAGGGGTGACACAAAAAGGAGCTGTTCAATGTCTTATACCAGCCTGAACTATCATATTGTGTTTTCCACCAAGACCCGGAAACCGTTTTTTACCGAAGAAGAAATTCAGGCCGTATCCAGATATATCGGGGTCATCCTCAAAAATCGCAAAGGATGCCTATTCCTGGGTAATGGCATCTCCAACCACATCCATTTACTCTGTTCATTACATCCGGAAAGCAGCCTCTCGGAAATCGTAAGAGCCGTAAAAGCCAATTCTTCACGATGGATACATGAAACCTATCCGCATCTGGCCACTTTCGATTGGCAGGATGGCTACTCGGCTTTTTCCGTCTCCTATTCAGGCCTGGAAAAAGTGTCACACTACATTCGCGTGCAGCAGGAACATCACAAAAAGATGACCTTTGAAGAAGAATTGCTTTTGCTGCTGAAAAAGCATAAAATACCCGTCAAGCCGGAGTATGTGTTTGGATAAGTATCGCCCCGCTGGGGCTCAGAGCTTGCGGCGAGGCCGCTTACCGGGCGTTCCCACGCCCGGCTATTATATCTCGTTCCTCTGGAACTAAAAAGAATCATGACTTCGATGGTTTCAATTACAAGGGATGTGAAGTGTTTGAATTTCTGAAAATTGCGTGTTAAGCCATTTTCGGAACGCTTGAAAATTATAAGGCCAAAGGCCTGTGATAAAATAGCCGGCGGTGGAAACCGCCGGTTGGGCATCAAAAAACAACCAAAGCCCCAGCGGGGCGACACACAAAAACGACTTTTCTACAGCATAAAGATATTCAGCATTTTTATTCCTTCGTCCAGATTCGCGTGTTCAGATTCAGCTCATCCACAATCGCCAGACCAAACCGAAGCTGGTCATAATACTCTTTGATGGATTCAAAACCCGCCGCAGACGAAAACGTCTTGGGTTCAAACAGGTTGGTGTCCAGCGGGATCGCCACATAGACCTTCGAGCCGACAAACGACAGGTACAGCCCGTCTCGCAGCCGCCGCCGAAACTCCAGAATCCGCTCCATCAGGGCCGGCGACAGGATATACCGCGACTCCACCTGATCGGTACCATAGACCACAAACTCCTTCTCAAACTCGACATCCTCCAGCCGAATCAGCTCATCCCGCGAAGGATTCCACGATTGCAGCGTCTGGCCGAACAATCCAAAGGCCTTCTGTGCCGTATCCGGCAGGACCACCGTCCGCCCGCGAAAATGCTTGTTGAAATCGGCCACGACAAACAGCCCCTTGAAAATGGTATGCCACTCCGTACGCCGGTTCTTGCCCGTCCCGGAGGTCGTCTTGTACTCGGCGTGAATCTCCGAAAACAAAATCTCGGTCTTGTCCACCTTGCCCCGCACCAAATCCTCACAGTGATATCGGTCAATGGAATGCGTAAAGAGCTTTGAACCCGTAAAAATCTCTTTGCTGATCCCCCCCTCGGGCCAATACTCCAACCCCGGCTGAGCAAAGGTAATCAGCTTATGGATAATCTGCGATTTATAGCCTGATTTGTAATTCTTATTGGCAGCAGAAAATGCCCCCACCCCGATTGCAACACAAATCCCAAGAACAATAAGCAGCAGCACCCCGTTGTGCGCACCCATCTGCGTGATTAACAATCCGCCCACCAATCCAACCACCCCGAAAATCCCGACAAAGGCCATAGCTTTAGAAATCATCTTTTGGCGATCCTGCTCCATCGCCGCAAGAGATTGCTTCAGCTCCGACTCATAAAACTCCTGTATCTGTTCCAGTGTTTTCATAGCCCCTGCCTCTGTCTGCCTTAGAAGCCAACCGATGGATTTTGGCGTGCCTGTGCCTCAAACTCCAGCAGCCCCTTGCGCTGGAAGCCGAACATCGAGGCGATAATATTGGTCGGGAACATATCGACCGAGTTATTGTAATCGGTCACCGCCGCATTGAACGCCCGGCGGGCCGCGGAAATCTGTTCTTCCAGTTCATTGAGGGTCCGCTGCAGGTGCAGGAAATTCTCCCCGGCCTTGACCTGCGGATAATTCTCGACCGTCGCCCGCATGACCCCCACCAGCTTCGACACGGCGTTGTCATACTGGACCATCTCATCGTCGCTCATCTGCCCACCCATCGCCCGGCTGCGAGCCGCCGTCACAGTCTCAAACAGCGACTTTTCGTGCTGGGCATACCCCTTGACCGTCTCCACCAGATTCGGCACCAGGTCCCACCGCTTTTTCAGCATCGCATCCATGGTGCCGAAAATATTGGCCACCTGGTTGCGTTTGCCGACAAGACTGTTGTACATCAGCACCGGGACCAGCACAATCAGCCCCAGAATCACCAATCCAAACAAAACCGGCATATCGGTCTCCTTTCTATATCTATCAAACAAGACTCTCCCAGAGCCAGACTTGTTCCAAAAACTACCTTTTTAGAGCTGATTCGTCAACAAAAAACAGGATGCAAAATGGCAGGGTAAACAGGCGGGACAATGAAATAGCAAATCGCGGGCTTTTAAGGACGACTTAATAATCCAGATAATTGGCACCCTTGCTGTCGGTACCGGTCCAGTTCAGCTTGAATTCACAGGTATCTCGCTTGAACAGCCAGCCGGTCGATTTGTCAGCTTCGGTCGCAAAGTCAGCCACTAATTTAATATCCCGTTTATCATTGAAGGGATTGACGGGCATTTTCATAAAATAAGGTCCGCAGGTAAAAACGGCGGTCTTGGTCGTGGTGGTCGAAGAAACCCCCTTAATATCGGTGGTGCAGGTAAACTGTTCAACGATTTTAGCGGCCACCGTATTGGTCAAAGTCCCCATGGGAGTGTAATTGTACCCGGGGCCAAGGCCGTTGTGATCCAGCTTATATAACTCACACTGGCTGCGGAGGCTGCGGAGCGTATCCTGAGCCGCCGACTCTTTGGCCAATAGGGTCTGGTTCTGGAACATGGGCAGCACAATGGCCCCCAGAATGCCCAGAATCGACACCACAATCATCAACTCAACCAGTGTAAAGGCTTTTCGTTTCATATTATCAGACGTTTCGGACTAAATCATGTACTACTTTAAAAAATATAATGAATCTTTATCAATCCCGTGCTTTTAAAAAATATTTTTATACGTATTTCTACGTAGCAAAACCACCTTTTCAGCCGTCTTAATAAATTCTTTACAAGACGGTCTCATAATGCATCGATTTCCAATCCTGCTGCTGCGATTTGCCTTTTTAGTTTTTTAAGCTTATATTTTTTGTATAGAGAAGAAGTATCAGAATAGAACAACATTTTTCGGGGGATATATGAAAACCAGGCAACTGAATCTTATCATCGCCGCCGCAGCAATTCTGCTGGGCAGCGCCGCAGTCAGAGCTGACACAAGTAAGGAAGGAGAATACTACTACGGCGGGGTCACCGTCGATATCGACCGCGTGGTCAGCGGGTATCTGTATATCGAAGACGCCACGGTCAACCTGTACAAAGGCGCCCATATAAAAACCAACCTCTACTATGTCGGAGATGCATGGTCTGTATCCGGGGCGGTACTGAATATCTATGGCGGCACCATCGACGGTACGCTTTTGATCACCACCAACTACAATGGCCTGCCCGAAGCCAACGTTACGGTGTATGGCTATGGTTTTGCCGTTAATGGCGTTCCTGTCGCCGAGAATACACCTGAATTATGCCTCCCTGACAATACCTTGTCGGGCTTCTATGCCGACGGCACTCCCTTTGAGTTTGCGGTGAGCTGCTTCGAAGAGGGTACTTTCCAGCTGACCATCAAGCTCGGCTGGATGCAAAGCAAGCCTGAAATGGCTGTCACACCCGACGCCGTGGACTTCGGCAGCGTCAAGATAACCGAATCCGCTTCCCAGATGGTCACCGTCGCCAATACCGGAAACGCAAACCTGATTCTGCAGTCGATTGGCTTCGCCGATGGCAGCAGTGCTGAATTTGCATATACACCTCTGCCCCAGTTGCCTACGACAATCGAACCTGACGCCAGCATCACTGTTGAAGTCGTTTTCACGCCTGCTGCCACCGGCGCCGCCCTGGCGGTCATGACCCTGGCCGGTGACAATGTGGATGTCGCCCAGGTCATGCTGACCGGGTTCGGCACCAAGCCCATCATCGCAGTCGAACCTGCAGCCCTGGATTTCGGCCAACTGGAACTGGGACAGGCCACCTCCGGCAAGCTGACCATCGCCAACACCGGGGACGCTCAACTGATCGTGCAGTCGGTGGCCTGTGCCGAAGCCGGCAGCGCTGATTTTGCCTTCACCACCGCGCCCGTTCTGCCCATGGTGATCGAACCTGCCGCGACGGTTGAATTGGAAATCGCCTATACGCCCACGGTCGAAGGGGATGCCGCGGCCCTGCTGAATATCGTCAGCGATGATGTGGATAACGCCACCGTTGCAGTCACGCTGACCGGTAAGGCGGTCAACCCCGTCCAGACACCTCTGGAACAAATCAACTCCATCGTGAAATTCTACGACCAGGGTATCAAGGACAAGACCATCAAGGGTGTTGGCCACAGTCACAGAGCCGCTCAGGCTCAGGCCCATATCGTCCGGCAAATGCTGGTCTGCTCACACTGCCTGATTAAAGGCGGCTATGGCAAGTGGGCATTGTACGGCCTCTATGACATCGAAAAGAAAACCGACGGCAAGTCGCATCCCAGAGATATCCTCGAAGGATCTGCCGTGCCTGAACTGAATGCCAAAATCGATGTGCTGATGAATACTCTCAAACAGAAATAATTCCGACGTCTCAATCCTTCATAAAGCGGAGCCGCAAAGCTCCGCTTTTTTTATGCGCGAACCGCCAAGCCTATTGCCCAACCTGCATCGCCAGACGATACGCCTTCAGATACCCCTCGACCATCCCGCTGACGCTATGATGGGCACGCAGATACAGCCTTGCCTGCTCGGCCAGATTGCGGGACTGCTCCGGAAATGACAGCAGTTGCTTGAGCCCCGCATAAATGCTCATCTCCTCGGATGGGTCAAACACCAGTCCCGTTTTTTCATGCTGCAGCAGACCGGTCATCGTATCTATACATCCGCCCACCGCCAGCCCCACGCTCATCGCCTCCATCAGTGCTATGTTGCACCGCTTGCGGTCTTTGATATGAATAAAGATATCCATCCCCTCGAATATCGGCCGCACCGGACGCAGCGGCGGCACAATCGTCACCGCCACCGTCAGCCCCAGCTCCTGTACCCGCTTGCGAATCGCCCGCTCGGCAGGTCCTTCCCCCATAATCCCCACCGACAAATCAAACCCATCGGCCAGCAGATGCCGCACCGCATTCAGCAGCGGCTCGTAATCCTGCACATGGTTGAGCGACTCACAGACCACCACGCTGGGCATCTGCCCCGGCGTCGCAAAACATGCCGTATCATCCTCCACAAACGTCCCCAGGGGAATCTTAATCACCCGGCCCGGCTGAACCGGCCCGGTCATCAGGCTGCCATAAATCGGATCCGACGCCGCCGCCAGCACGCTGCCGCGCGGGATCCGCCCGAGGGCCGCCCGTGAGGCCGACTCAAACAAAGTCGTCACTGCCGGAATATTCAACTCCTCACAAAGATGCTGTACCAGCCGCCAGTCGCCCGGCCAGAAACTGTGTATCAGGGTAGGCTTGAAACGAACCAGCTTGTCCAGAAGGATTTGCCGATTCTTGTAATTCAGCAGCTTCATCTGAAATTCCGGATAACGGATAAACTCCACGGAAGGATGCAGCACATTATGCGTGTCCTGCCCTTCCGGCCCCACCAGCACCGTCCCGTATGCCGACCCCGTCAGTCCCACCAGAATCCGCCGCACACAGCTCCCATAATACCGCAGCGTCCACTCATCCACCACAACCACAGGCCGAATGAGGGCTCGATCCACATTTAAGCTGTTGCTGGTTTCGCTCATACTCGATTGGAGGTTATTTATTGCCGCTGTCGGCCAGCATCGTTTTGAGGATGTCCAACTGGCCGGGTTTGATATGATAACTGTGGGCATCATCCGGGAATCGTCCCGCAGCCACCTGCCGGGCATATTTTTCAAGTGCCTTGCTCATCGTGGGAGCCAGGCTGGCAAACGCCCTGGCAAACTTCGGCGGCTGCTCACTTAGGCCCAGAATATCGTGAATAATCAGGATTTGCCCATCGCAGTCCGGCCCCGACCCGCAACTGACCACCGGCACCGGCACTCGCTCAGTCACCATCGCCGCGACCTCGCGGACCGTCCCTTCCAGCAATATCATCGACGCCCCGGCACGCACCATCTCGTCGGCCAGCGTAATCAGCTCGTATGCCTGCTCGGCCGTGGTCCCTTCGGCCCGCAGCGCCCCCTTCATCACGGAACTCTGCGGCCGGATCCCCAAATGAGCCATCACCGGGATATCCGCATCGCTGACCGCCCGGACGATATCCAACTGCGACCGTTTGACCTCCAGCTTGACAATCTGCGCGCCGGCTTCCTGAATAAACCGCCCCGCATTGCCAACCGCATCGGCAATACAGGTCTGGTACGACAAAAACGGCATATCCGCCACCAGATAGGTCTGCGGCGCCGCCCGCCGGACGGCCTCGGTCAGCGTCACCATAAAATCCATCGTGACCGGCAGCGTCGAATCGTGCCCCAGCATCATCTGGGCGACCGAATCGCCAACCAGAATCATCTCCACCCCCGCCGCAGCAACCAGCCGGGCCGTGGCGTAATCATAACAACTGACCGCCGAAAACCGCTTCTGCTGCCGCTTGGCCGCCATAAAATCCATTATCGTTATTCGTTCTTTCATAGCCGCCAATTATACCCTATCCCGCTCCACGATACAAGAGATACCTTCCCGCCTTTCTGTACCCTTTTATGTCTCAAATCCCCAAATCTGAAATCCTTGCTCCCCTGCCCACAAAATAAAAGGGGTATTCGATCCACATCGTAATGCTGATACATACCGACTTTTCAAGGTGTCTATATCCTGCAATCCCCCTCTAATATTTTCAAATCAAAATTTCTCCCCCGCATCACGAATATCTTCAATTTGAATTAACGCCTCATAACGTTCGTTGGGAAAATTTCGGTACCAGGTGTAGATTGCCCCCTTGTCAAGCGGATAAAATTTCGACGACACAGTTTCAGATACATGCATTGGCAGCGGCACAGTATCAAAATCGGCCGTCTTCTCGACAACCCCCAGCCCCCCCTGTACACTGCTGATCATGCACCCCCGGCCATCCCATGAAGTTAATTGAATCACTGGATAAAAAATATCCGCCCAATCCTGTTCCGGCGTCCAGGACTGCCCAGACCTGACCATGCTCTGCCCCGTATGGATTTGCGATTTCTGATAATCATAAAATCGCCACTTGAAAGTCACCTCCTGCACACGATGGACCGCAAGACGAAGTTCGGTCTTTTCCTGAGGTCGGACTTCGATGGTCTGTATCGTACTTTCATAGCCCTTCTGACATTCAGCCCTGACCGTATAAGTTCCGGAGGCAAGATTCAGACCGCATGCCCCGGACGCATCCAGAGCAAC
>JBDKVE010000237.1:0-5186 GCA_039679345.1 Anaerohalosphaeraceae bacterium | reverse complement strand
TTATACCCTCGATGGCAGCGATCCAAATAATGGAATGATTTATGAAGCCGAGACAACGATTCCTGTGGAGCAGAGTCTTACAATACGGGCGGTCGGTCTGAATGCTTATATGATTCCCAGTGAAGGGGCTTCGGCGGCTTACAGGCTGGTCGTTGCGACACCGACGTTTACACCGGATTATGGGCATTATCTCACGGATCAGACCGTGCAGATTGCCTGTGCGACACCGGGTGCTGTCATTTACTATACGATCGACGGCAGCGATCCGGCCCAGAGCGGGACGGTCATTGAAAACGGGGGAACTGTGACGGTTTCGGTGAATCCTGCAACAACGTTGAAGGCGATTGCCTTCAAAGGAAATATGGAACCCAGCGCTATAAAATCCGCACCCTATGCGCAGTCTCATATTATCTATGTCAATACCGCAGCGACAGGGGCTAATAACGGGAAAACCTGGGCCAACGCCTTCACTCGGCTGCAATATGCCCTGGACGTTGCGATGCCCTGGGATGAGATATGGGTGGTTGCAGGAACCTATAAACCGACAAAAGCCGTAGGCGGCACAGAACTTCCGTTCAGAACCTTTCAAATGAAAGATGGGGTTGATATTTACGGTGGTTTTAATGGGACAGAAACCAGCCGTGACCAGCGCGATTGGCAAGCCAATCCGACCATTCTGTCGGGTGATTTGTACGGTGATGATGTTATAACACCGTCCGGTCCGTTCCCCTGGGGAAACCGCGGCGAAAATTGTTATCATGTCGTCAGGGGCCCCGGCTATTATCCGGGCAAGGGCAATACCGTATTGGATGGATTTACAATTACCGGGGGTAATGCCGTTGGCCGGGATGATTTTAACGGTGGCGGGATGCATAATACCAGCAGCTATGTGACGATAAGGCATTGCATCTTTACGGCTAACTCAACAATGAGCGGTATGAACGGCAGCGGCGGCGGGATGTATAATACGAGTAGTTCGCCGGTGATTATGGATTGCGTATTTGTTAATAACTACTCTCGCAGAGGCGCCGGGATGGCTAATGTATCGGGTTCAAATC
The DNA here is from genome assembly GCA_039679345.1 of Anaerohalosphaeraceae bacterium. Taxonomy (GTDB): domain Bacteria; phylum Planctomycetota; class Phycisphaerae; order Sedimentisphaerales; family Anaerohalosphaeraceae; genus Anaeroglomus. Next base: position 4,128 of record JBDKVE010000237.1, on the reverse strand, counting down.
CGACCCTCATAGACTGTGTCTTTTCTGATAATATTGCCGCAGGAGGTATTGAACAGGATCCTTCGAAGGGTGGGGCTATGTATAATTGGTCTTCCTCCAGTCCCATCATCACCAACTGCATATTTAATGGCAATTCGTCGGTTCTCGGCGGTGCTGTATATAATTATTCCAATTCGAGACCGGTGTTTACGAATTGTACCCTCAGGGCCAATTCGGCCTCTACTGCCGGCGGCGCATTGTTTAATATGTCACTATCTTCCCCGACGATGGCTAATTGTATTCTGTGGGATAACGCCGCTCCAATGGGGCCTGTGATGTATAGCGATTCCAGTGATCCGATTATTACTTATAGTAATGTTGAGGGTGGCTGGACGGGTGAAGGGAATCTCGATGCTGCCCCACTGTTTGTCGATGCGGCCAATGGGGATTTACGGCTGCAGGCGGGGTCGCCGTGTATCGATGCGGGCGGGAATGCGGCAATCCCTGCTGGGGTTGCTTCGGATCTGGCCGGGACACCGAGGATTGTGGATGGTAACTGTGATGGCAATGCCGTGGTGGATATGGGTGCATACGAGTATTTCCTGATTGGGGATATGAATTTCACCTGCGGTGTGGATATGAGTGATTTTGATATCCTGGCTGCCCACTGGCTGATGGACGGCTGCACCAGTCCGGATAATTGCGGGCAGGCGGATATCGACCGCAATGGTGTGGTGGAGATGGAAGACTTTATCCAGTTTGCCGAGCAGTGGCTGCAGTTGACGACAAAGTAAGCGAACCAGAAGGATAGACAAACATAACTCAAAAAAAGGGTAGATCGAAAGATTTACCCTTTTTTATTGGAATCGGCCATAAACGGTTCATGTATCGGAAGCGTTTTGCCTGTGATATCTTCGGACCTCTATGGAGCAGGTTGGGTGCAGAGCCACTGGTCAATAAAGATATCGAGGTCCAGGTTATTGATTCTGCCGTCGGGGACGAGGTCCCAGGCTCCATTAAAGCGGGCATCGCCGGTGGTGCTCATCCAGCAGGCTGAGAACCCGGCGAAGTCCGGCATGTCCAGTGTTCGCGTCCGATTCATCTCGGACATAGTTGTATCAATCCACTCATTGAACCAGGTTATATCCTGAGCAATCGTATAATTATGGTAGCTGGTATCCAGTGCGCCGACCTCGATTGAAATGCCGATTAACAGCCCTTCCTGATTGAACCATCCGCCGCCGCTGTCGCCCGGCCCGGCAAGACCGCCCAACGGATCATAGTCCGGACTTGTCGGCGGAACAAAATCAGAGAAAATCGTAAATTCAGGATAAGTAATGCCATCCCCAAATCGGTCCATCCGGTTCTGGCATCCGCGACGCTGATAGTCAGGTGCAAAGTATCCGGCGGCGGGGGTGCCGGAACGCCCATAACCAGTAATGCCTACTGCCGGGCCGGGCTGGAGGATTCCGCGGAATCGGACTGCTGAGGTAACGCCCGGCACAGGGTTTTTGAAGTAAAGCAGGGCGATATCCGGCCCATCGGGGCTGGCGGTTGAACCGGGATAGCAGAACCACTGGTCGGCGATATAGACCTGACCCCGGTCGAAGATGAAGTTAGAGCCGGTGGCGATAAAGGCACCGCTGTAAAGCGGATTGCCGGTGCTGTCAAAGTACTGATGGGCGCTGCAAAGGACCCAGTGGGGATCAATCACAACCGCCGAAGCCCTGAAGTACAGAGTGTTTTCCATCGGGTAGCCTGAAATCACGGTGCTGGTGAAATGATTGCCGAAGCGGATGTAATCCGAGTCGCTGGAGCCGTTATGGCGAACAATCCCAAAGCTGTTGGGAATGGTCACAAATCCCAGCACTAAGACTGCCAATAAGGTCTTTTCCCGATCCATCGATTATCCCTCTTCCGCAGTGGGTAATATACTCAGCAATGGATACTTATATACTATCAGAAAAGGGCCTTTAATGTCAAGTCCGGAGGATGCAGTCTCTCAGAGGGTATTGGGCCCATCTAAAACGGGATTTCAAGGTGCTGTCTGAGGCCAAAGGGGCGATGGGTCGAATCGGACGCGAATTACTGGATCTGGCCAAACACATCCTGTATCTGCGTAAACAGGTGCGGGACGGGACGCTGTTGTGGCAAACGTTTCAACGCCGTATGGAACCGCCGATCCAGTGTGTGGAAACCCTGCTGGAAAAAGGAGCCCGATACGTGGAACGTATCCTGACGGCCTGTACGACCTGCCGTCTGCAGGGGCGAAGTGTTATCCAGCATTTGCGTGATACGTGTCATTGCTATTTAAACGGCGTCCCTGTTCCCGCATTAATAAAAACACCAGGCTGTTTACCAAAATCTGCCTGAACGCTTACTAAAAAATGAATAAGACGCAAAGACATCGGAATAAACAAATCGAAGTATCCGTTGGATACAACGAATCTAATTATCTTGCAAAACACATACAAAAGGTGACTGCACATGTAACTTAACCGTTTCAGGATAGCTCTTTACTATGGATAAAATCAAGGATTAAGGTTGGTTGAATATGGCTGAAATCAGAGAAGTTATGATGAGAAAGTGGATATTTCTTCAGAGGAAACTAAGTACGATGGTTCTATGGATGGCTGTTGCGAGCGGAACGGCAGCGGCCGACGGAGCGGAGGTATTTACCTATAGTAATCCGCTTTCTTTCCAGTATGAATCGGTTGGCGGACTGCATAAAGAATTGCGTGACCCTTGCATTGTGCGTGAAGGGGATACCTACTATCTTATTTTCACGATGTGGCCGTTTAGTAATCGTGAAGAAAACCGGCTGAATCAGCCCCATCAAGGCGGATCACCTGGCATCCGAATGTATTCCTCGAAGGATTTGTCTGTCTGGAAGGAGGAGGGCTGGCTGGTCAAATCGGATGAATTGCCGGAGAATTGTCCATATAAAAATCGGTTCTGGGCACCTGAAATTCACAAAATAGCCGGGCGGTTTTATCTGATTTTTACTGCGGATAACTGGATCAAAAAGGAATACAATCCCGCCGGAACGTGGGGAACGGCAGGCTATGCCTTTGTGGGCGTGGCCGATGCAATTACCGGCCCCTATAAGAATATCACCTATATCGAAGGCGGTGCCTGTGATACCTCGCTGTTTGAAGATCGTGACGGCAAGACCTATGCCGTAATTCCCGCTTACAATATTTATATTCAGCCAATCGATCTGAGCCGAATCGATGAAGGCAAAGTAAAACTAACCGGCTCGCGTGTTCTGGCGGTGGAATGCAAAAACCAGGACATTGGTTTAAAGGCGGAGGCGGATTATCAGGAAGGGCCGTGGTTATTTTATCAGACCGGCCGCTATTTTCTTCTATATGCAGGGCCTTACCGGGAAACCAGAAATGCCCCCGCGTATCAGGGGTACTGGATGGCTGCGGCCTATGCAGACAAGGTGATGGGGCCGTGGAAGAAAGATCCTCGTGGACAGATTTTTCATGGCGGACATGTGGCGGCCTTTCAGGGACCCGATGGCCGCTTCTGGCTTAGTTATCGCTGGGAAAAGGATAATACGCATCGCGGTCTGCTCTGTGCGAATCCGATTATAATTGATGCCAATGGCTGCATTCAGATTGAAGAGACATCGGATTTTCGGATGGAATTACCCTGTGCCCGGTGATACACTATGCGATAAAGAGGTCTCAATAGAAAAAGACTCAAACAGAAAGGAATCCAGAATGAAACAATTAGTTGCGTTTTTATTTTTTCTCATGCTGTCAATATCGGCAATGTGTGCTGACGTTGCGGTGCCGCGGTCGGAACATCCCCGGCCGGATGCGTATCGCGAGAACTGGATGACACTGAATGGATCCTGGCAATTTGAGATTGATGCCAAAAATGACGGCCTGGAGCGCGGTTTGACCACGGGTAAAGACCTGTCCTCAAAGATTGTGGTTCCATTTTGCCCGGAAAGCAAGCTGTCCGGGATCGCCAATACCGATCACATGAAGTATGTGTGGTACCGCCGGTTTTTTGAGGTGCCGCAGAGTATGCAGGGCAAACGTGTCCTGCTGCACTTTGGTGCGGTGGATTATCAAGCCTGGGTTTGGGTCAACGGCGTGCAGGTTGGGATGCATCGCGGCGGCAATGCGGCCT
>JBDKVE010000236.1:0-14315 GCA_039679345.1 Anaerohalosphaeraceae bacterium | reverse complement strand
TGATTTTGCAAAATAAACGGATAATGATACAGCACAACGAATATTTGAATAGCAATAAACGGTTTTTGATACTATGGGATACTATGGGTACTGGTACTGTCAAAATGCTGGATATACCGTCAAAAACAACGGAAGAACCATTGAAAATGCCGTCAATAATGCGGTATTCAATTAATCAATTTAATCAAACAATCGAATTAATCAAAATGTAACGTCAAAAATAGACGTCAACAGGATCAATGATATGGCAAGTATATTTAAACAACAATACACAAAAAAAGACCCGAAGACCGGCAAAACGGTCAACAAAAAATCAATGTACTGGTATATTGACTATAGAGGGGCTGAAGGTAATCGCTGCCGGGTCAAGGGGTACAAAGACAAGACGGCAACTATGCAACTTGCGGCCCGGCTTGAACGAGAAACGGAATTAGCCAAAGAAGGGATTATTGATCGGTTTAAAGAACACCGTATTAAACCGCTGGCAGAACATCTTATTGATTTTAAATCTGCGTTACAGGCTGGGGGAGTAACAGCCAAACATGCAGCCATGACTTATCAGCGGGCCAAGTCGATCCTTGATGATTGCCAGATCGTATTTATTGCCGATGTTCAACCCTCAATTATCCTGAATGGAATAGCCCGGCTTCAAAAAGAAGTGATAAAGAAAGTCCCGGTAACAGGGCAGGGCCGAAAAAAATATGAACGCCGCAAAGAACTAATTCCGCTGAGTATCCAGAGCAAAAACTTCTATCTGAAAGCTCTGAAACAGTTTTTTAACTGGATGATTTCCGACCAAAGGACAGGGGTAAATCCGATAACCCACCTCAAAACTCAAAACGCCGACACTGACCGAAAGAAAAAAAGACGTGCCTTGACCGTCGATGAACTGAAAGCCCTGATTGAAACGACACGTAAGGGTATAGAACATCATGGATTGACAGGGCTGGAACGGTCAATGCTCTATATTTTAGCGGTTAATACCGGCTTTCGGGCTGAGGAAATAGCCTCTTTACGATGGAATAGCTTTGATTTTACAGTGGATTGCCAGTCCGTAACAATTGAGGCCGGATATTCCAAACGCCGACGGCGGGACATTCAACCGCTGAGGCCTGACATTGCACAGTTATTTTCAGACTGGAAAGCCCAAAGAGGTGATGAAAATACCGCTTTAGTCTTCAAGGTATCGCCCTATATTCGGTGGGCTGATATGCTCAAAGACGATCTGACAGAAGCAGGGATCACCCCGACCGATGAAGCTGGCCGGACAGTGGATTTTCATGCCCTTCGGCACACGTTCATTACAAATCTGGTTAAGGGCGGTGTATCCCCCAAAGTTGCCCAAGGGCTTGCCCGGCATAGCAAAATTACCCTGACGATGGATGTCTATACCCATTTGACACTAAACGATCAAAAAGGGGCTTTAGACGTATTGCCAACAGTCCCCGGGGTTGGGGACTGTACCCAGCCTGAAAAAGTGGTTTTGAGAAAAACCGGGACAGATCAAAACAGTGTTCAAGAGCTTACAAACCAGCTTACAAAAAAGCCTTCCAGTGATAGTCAGCAGCAGTCTATATCTGACAGTATCGAAGGCGGAAAAATAGACCAAAAAAGAGATTTGGGGGATTATCATAAGTCCATTAATACAGCACTGTTAGGCACAAAAAAAGAAGCCCTGTCAGCGATTGACACTGACAAGGCTTTCATCGAGGCCGACGGGGGTCGAACCCGCAACCTTCGGATCGACAGTCCGATGCTCTAACCAATTGAGCTACGGCCCCAAAGAGAAAAAGATTAAACTCGATTTTGGTGTTTCTGTCAACTCCTTTTTGGAGTCCCGGGCAAAATTTTATAACTATTTGTAAAATATAGATTTACGATATATACGACATGCCGGACAATCTTTTCGGTGTTTTAATTTTTCCCCGCTCCCCTTTCCTTAATCCGGCCGGGACAGGAGTTGTCTATGAGGATGTCATGATCCGCCGACACAAAATAACCTGAGAAAAGAGAATTCTTGCCACCTCAACATAATTTTGGTAGGATTATCGACACTGTATATTTAATAACTCTGTTAATGAACCCGAAAAATTACAACTTCTGTTAGGAGACAAACATGACTCGCATTATCCCCGCAATGCTCATCAGCGCCTGTCTGATTCTGGGCGGCTGTCAGTCTGCCAAGACCGCAAAAACCGGCGGCTGGATCAGCCTGTTCGACGGCAAAACACTGAACGGCTGGACTGTGAATGAAAACAAAGACTGCTTCAAAGTCGAAGACGGCGCGATTGTCGTTAACGGCGACCGCAGCCATTTGTTCTACACAGGCCCCGTCATGAACGCCAATTTCACAAATTTCGAGTGGAAAGCCGACGTCATGACCCGGCCCAATTCCAACTCCGGCATGTATTTTCACACCCAATTTCAGGATTCCGGCTGGCCTGACAAGGGCTACGAAGTCCAGGTCAACAATAGTCACAGCGACTGGCGCCGCACCGGCGGACTCTATGCCGTCGTCGATGTGAAAGAAACCCCCGCTAAAGATAATGAATGGTTTACCCAGCATATTATCGTCAGCGGCAAACATATTACCATCAAGGTCAACGGCGTTGTCACCGTGGACTATACCGAGCCGGATGGCATCAGCGAAACGGGCTATCCCGGCATGACGGGCAGAAAACTGTCCAGCGGCACCTTTGCCCTTCAGGGACATGATCCCGGCAGCACCGTCTATTTCAAGAATATCATGGCCAAGCCCCTGCCCTGATTCTGAGTTGTTAAGCTGGTTTAATCAAAAAGGCCTCACCGCACCTGTGAGGCCTTTTTTTATGTCATTCGGATTGCGAAAGCATGCCGATTTGATTCCGTCAACCAGGACTCTGCCGGTGCTCTATTGCTTCTCTGAGCTGTTGAAATTGTTGTTCAAGCTCCGTGCTGTGCTGGCAGGCAAATTCAACATTCCCGTCTTTGCAGGCTCGTTCAATCTCGGCCGCCACTTCGCGCAGAGCTTCGCCTCCAATGTTGGCCGCCGCCCCTTTGATACTGTGAGCAATCCGTTCCAGTGTGACGGGGTCACAGGCATCCATGGCAGCCTTGATCGCTTCAAGCTGCCTGGGAATGTCATCCAGAAAAATATCAAGGACGGCATTGGCGGTCTCTTCGTCGCCCATCAACCGATCCAGAAATCCATCCCGGTCATAAACCGGTGTCTGCTTAGCCGCAGGCTGTTGGACAGCAGACGATGCAGCATCAGTCGAAGACATCTGGACAGTATCTTCACCCGAAAGCCACAAAGCCAGTTTATCGGCCAGTGCCTTGTGAGTCACCGGCTTGGTAATATAATCATCCATTCCGGCTTCCAGACACTTGTCCCGATCGCCCTGCATAGCATGGGCCGTCATGGCAATAATTGGAACCCTGCGATTCAAGACCGTCGATTCCGGATGGCGAATACGCCGTGTCGCTTCGAGCCCATCCATTTCGGGCATCTGGACGTCCATCAGCACAAGGTCATAAGGAATCACTTCAAGTGCCTTGAGGGCCTCGACACCATTGGCTGCCGCATCGGCATGAAGTCCCATCTTTTTGAGGATACCAATAGCCACCTGCTGGTTGGTGATATTGTCTTCAACCAGCAAAATCCGCCCGGCCAGGCCGGACAGTAAAATATTTAAATTACTAGCCGTATTCGACCTGGTAATACCTGTATTTTTAATCCCTGTAATGGCCGTCATCAGCCGTGCAAACAATTCCGAAGGACGAACCGGCTTGGTCAGACAGGCTGCAAAACCCAGTTGCGTCAGTACTTTGGCATCTTCCTGCCGGCCGAGAGATGTCATCATCATCAGACAGAGTTCGTCAAATCGCCGATCCTGGCGAATCGCCCGGCCCAGCATCAGGCCGTCCATTTCTGGCATCTGCATGTCGGTAATCACAATATCAAACGGCGTTCCGGCCCGATAAGCTTCGTCCAGCTTTTCCAGCGCCAGGCTGCCGCGAGGAGATTCAACCACCATGGCTCCCCATGAGGCCAGCCGTGTCGTAAGAATCTCGCGGTTAGTGGCGTTATCGTCAACGACAAGAATACGTTTATCCTGAATTTTCGGACATATATTTCGAATATGCCCTGCTTCTGACCGCAGGCCCAGCCGTATCGTAAACCAGAACTCCGAGCCTTTGCCCTGTTCGCTGGTGACGCCGATTTGGCCGCCCATTTTTTCAGCAAGCTGCCTGGAAATGGCCAGTCCCAGCCCGGTACCTCCGTACTTGCGGGTCGTCGAGGCATCCACCTGGGTGAACTTTTCGAACAGGGTTTTGATCTTATCGGCTGGGATGCCAATGCCGGTATCGCGTATTGAAAATCGCAGAAGGACGTCATTATCGGTTTTGGCCGCCGCTTCCACGCGCACCGCCACTTCACCCTGTTCGGTAAACTTGATCGCATTGCCTGCCAGATTGGTCAGAATCTGACGCAGCCGGCCCGGATCTCCCTTGACATACGACGGCACATCCGGATTGGCCGCACAGACAAATTCAACGCCCTTCTCATGAGCTTTCACCGCAATCATGCCCGTAAAATCTTCCAGCACATCCCGCAGGTCAAAGTCCAGGGTCTCCAGTTCCAGTTTATTGGCCTCAATCTTGGAATAATCCAGAATATCATTAATCAGGCCCAGCAGCGACTCACCGCAATTCTGCACAACCTCGGCATATTGACGCTGTTCCTCGGTTAATTCCGTATCCAGCAGCAGGCCGGTCATACCAATGACCCCATTCATCGGGGTTCGAATCTCATGGCTCATATTGGCCAGAAACTCACTCTTGGCAATATTGGCTGATTCGGCCATGACCGCCATTTTATTGGCATAGGCGGTTTGCTCTTCCAGATAATGATTCAATCGCTCTGCGCCGGCCAGCGCGTTCCGCAAATTCATTTCAGCCCGTTTGCGGTCTGAAATATCGCGGCAGATGCAGAAAACCAGTTTTTGACCACTGCACACGGCAACACTGCTGCTGATTTCCACATCAAACACAGTCCCATCTTTGCGGCGATGCCGGGTCTCAAAGTGATTGCCGGTGATATTAATATTGCGGACCCTGTCCAGCAGTTCCTGGCGTGTCCATTGTGCATCCCAGTCCCACAGGTGCAAGTGATAAACCTCTTCCATGGTATAGCCAAGCATTTCGGCATACCGACGGTTGGCCTCATAGACTTTGCCATCCTGGTCCAGAGCAACAATACCGTCCGGAGACTGCTCAAAGAGCACACGCCGCCGGATGGTCTCATCGGCCAGCGACTCTTCCGCCTGCTTGCGGGCGGTAACATCGGTAATGAACCCCTCCAGGGCAAGCACTTGTCCGTCTTCCGAATAGACACCATGCCCCTGTTCCCAGACCCACTTGATCGTACCATCTTTGGTACGAATACGATATTCATCAGTAAACTTCTCCCGGTTTGCCAGGTTCTTCTGCCATTTGTCCCAGATCGTTTCCCGATACTCAGGAAGAATAATGTCATTATAGGATATGAGGTGATTGCTAGTCAGGTCGGACGGCTCGTATCCGGTTAGGTCACGGCAGCCTTCACTGACAAAATTCATGGTCCAATCGCGGTCGTTTTTGCACTGATATGACATCCCCGGCAGATTGGCCATCAGCGAGGACAGCCTCCGTTCGCTTTCCCGCAGGGCCTGCTCGGCCTGTTTGCGTTCGGTGATATCACGAACCACGGCCTGAAGAGTCGGTTTTCCATCCAGTTCAAAAACACTGAGATGCACCTCGGCGGGGAAAGACTGGCCGTTATCGAGCCGTTTATGCATCCAGTCAAAGTGAATGCGGCCCTTCTGCATAGCATCGGCAATATTTCGGTTGGCCAGGGTCAGTGAATCCGTTCCGCAGGGCTGTTTTTCGGGTGACACATCCGCAGGGTGATACGAACAAAATTGACCCTTGCTGGTACATCCAAAAACAGACAAGGCCGTCTCATTGCAATCCAGAAAGCCCCCCTCATTCAGCAGCATGATGGCATCGCCGGTCAGATTAAACACCGAGCGGAATTTCAGTTCCGAACGCCGCAACTGCTCATCCGATTGTTTGCGTTCTGCGATGAAGCGGGCCTGCTGGAGATTCTGATAGGCGGTTTTCGATAACTGGTTGGCCATGGTAAACAGCGCCCGGCAAATTTCTTCGAACCGCTGGCGCGACATGACCGGCACTTCACGAAAGGCCTCCATAAAGGTCTTTTCATCCGCCCCGATTTGCCGGGCATAAGCCAGCATTGTTTCTTCCGTCTGGGTATCGTTACGAACCTGCCCGACCAGCCAGTTGGCAATATGACGCCCGCCGACGGTGATACTGGCGCCGCCATCCCACAATCCCCCGCTCAGGCACGGCTGTACAATCGGGCCTTGGGGGTTGTGCTTGCCCAGGCACGCATCCGAATGCATGCAATTCTGCAAGCCCTGTTCCGTTTTTCGGATGATATCCCTGCACAATCGGCAAAAGTGGCTCGGGCGTGTGATAGGTGTTCCATCCGGGGAGGTAATAACCGAAGCCACGCCGGCGGCTGCGGCAAAATCATCTTGTATCCGCTGAATTTCGTCAAGATTAAACAAATCTTCAAAGGCAATATTTTCCGACTCATCCAGGGGCTGGGTCAGCAGTGCAATTCGTTTTTCCAGGGACTTTTCCGCTTCTTTGCTGCGTTTGACATCCAGATAAACAATCAGGCCGATCAATCCCAGAAACGCACAGCACAGACCTACTGCACCTGCCATGTGGTGCCGAATAGATGCCTGCGCAGCAAGCTTTACGGTATCCACTGGTATCCCCACCAGGTCAATTGAAACATCACCAATCCTGCGTCCAAAGCCCGCGGTAGCTCCGTAGCGGGAAACCATGCTGGCCGGTCCATCACCAGCCTGGCCGTGGCATCGCAGACAATCCCTTTCGAACCGCCGCGGCAGCGCCCGGACATAATAGGTCCTGTCATCATGAATAAGTGTTCCACTCCACTGCTCGGCCTGCGAATTAGTTTGAAAATAACGAATAATTTCCGCTTCCTGCTCCGTTGCAGTATTGGCCGGATTGCGGGGATTGGTCGAAGGAAATCGCAGCAGGTACTCGGGAAATTCTTTGCGAACGCTGTCAAATATACTGCGGGCAACAAACGACGTAGACATCGCTTCGGCAATGAATTCGTCCGCATTCAGCCGCTTTTCCATCTCCGGGCGGATATATTGAGCAATATATTTCCGTATGGATCTATCAAACGCAACCCCCAACTTCGCCTGCTGGTCGGACATGTGCTCAATATGCTGATTCGTCCATTGTCGTGTCTGCAGCAGCACACTGCCTAAAAAAGCAATGCCCAACAGCGCCAGCATGACCAGCATGGCTGTTATTTGTCGCTGACGTCGTTTTGATGCGATGTCAGGTGATGACGGATGACTCATTGTAATAGTCCTTTGTTCGCAGCATGTTTTATTCACCTGATTCAGGGCCTTGCGGCACAAAAGAGCAGGCGTTGTTTAAGCCGCATTTCAGATTCCGGATCACTGCTTCTGCTTTTACACTTCTCTATCGTCGGATAACGTAATGAACTTGGGGGTTTTTTTTGCGTCCTATAAAACTGGGCAAATGATTATATGCTCATCGTTAACTCTGCCTGTCGTCTTGATTAAAACAGAAGAAATGAATTTAAGTCCGAGAAATCATGCCCCATCGCCGGGGATTCCAAAGAAAACTTTTACGGTCTACAATGACAAGACCCTTGTTTGCCTGTAAATCATTCCGTCATCGAAAGGAGAAATCCCCCTCATCCACCCAGATCACATCCCCGCTGTCAACAAACAAAAGATGAGATATATATCATAAATTGACACGGATTCTGCAATAGTCTTTCATTTTGCAGAATCCGTGTCCTGTTCCATAAAGTCCCCATTTGCCCCAGGCCGCTATCTTTTCATAAATTTATTATCAGGTGTCACACCGTCCCAGGTCAGCCCTTCAGACTGCACATTGGTTATGACAGTTGTATAGGTACCCGGCCGGGCATTGTTGTAGGTAAAGGTCACCTTGCCGTCAATCCCCGTCGTTCCGGTCCAAGACGTAACAGGCACCCCATTCAGCATCAGCCGGGCGGAGACAGAAGCATTGGCAACGGGATAACCAAGGTTATCTTTCAATTGGATGGTCACCAGTAAATGTTTATTCTGGTTTTTGCCGCCCGTGGTAGCGTAGGTAATAGAGTTAATACTGATGATTTTGGGCCCGCCGTATGTCTTCTGTGATAGAATATATGTTCCTTGGGTCGGCAGTGCAAGATTAGATGGAGCAACCTGGATATAGTAATCGACATAGTTATCTTCCGCACCGACAGATATGCTTGCATTATGGCCATCCGGAGCATTATTGTCAGTAGATCCCAATAAAGCACCTGTGACATCATAAATACGTATCATCGGATCCAGGATATTCAAAACCTCCCCTTTCTCATCGGCTGGCGTATGCGTTTCCAAGAGGATATTATTCCCTGGATTTACTGTCAATCGGTACCAATCTTCGTCTGGTTTTAAGCTGTTGACATAATGCAGCATATTCGGCGTATAGATTATCTTAAAATCTTCGCCCCGATAACCTTCCAGAAAGAAATCCAGCGGAATTGTTGCATAATATACAAATCCAGTACCTAGGCCGTAACAGAAAGCAACTACCTTATTATTAGCCACCGGTCCAGCACTGAAAATGCTGACACTTCCAGCTGGGAGAGTTTTGCCCAGTACAAAGCCGTGATTGGAGAAATCTGCAGCATCCAATGTGAAATTATCAATCACGCCGTACGGCCCATCAGTAATGAGTGTGCCAGGGGTCATTACATCAATGTCATTCGCATAAACAAAATCACGGTCAACTAATATGTCAGGAGCTCCGACAAGGAACGGATTTGGCTGCGGATCTTCGGAATTCGTACTGACAAAACGATCATGGACGACAAAGATACCTCCACTGCGTATCCAAGACTCGATGTCAGCCAACCGGGAGAGTAATTCAGGCGATAATTCTAGATTGTTTAGCTCATTGACCATGAGTATCTCAACCGTACTCAAATCAAAAGAGGTAATGTCGGATATCTGAACAGGAATAAATCCGGCCTGAAGAATTGCACGCTCGGGGGCTTTGGTGGCAGGATAGAAATCGGTGAAATACCCAACCACCGCAGGCGCACCAATATGTCCAAGAATTGCTTTCTGCAAGGTCATATCCTCAGCGAAAGTTATGTTATCATTGGACTCCCGTTCAAAGATTCCATCTCGGGTCACCAGTAGTTGGTATTGCATTCGATTACTTCCGGAAACGTGGATGTAATAAGTTCCTGTCACAGGGGCCGTAAAGTGGTCAATCAATATATCCATACCGGTGGTTGATGGGGTACCGTTTGCACGAAGAGTCCCGGTGGTATCCTGAAGTTCCATCGCAGCCTTGCCACCAGTGATTTTCAGAGCCGCGGTTACCGTCTGGCCTTCTGACAAGGCAAATGAGTAATAATCAGGATCAGTATTGGTTGGAGATGAGACTTCGACAGTATCAAGGTATTTCTTACTGAAGAAAGCCCGAAATGCAATTCCACCTGATGTAATAGTCGTGTCGTTTCCAGTTACAGAATTCAACAAAGTAACGCCATCACTATCATACAAATCAACCGTGATCTCTCCGCCCTGCATCCAATTGATTTCTATTCGATACCAATGATTGGGCAACCACTGCTGTGTTTCTTCGCCAAGAGTCTCATAATTATAGCCCGAATTACGCTGAAGTAAAAGCTGGCTTGTATTCGCTGCCATTGCAACCGACAGTGTTCCGGTCGCAGTGGCTCCGAAGCCAAAGTACGCGCGCCCTGTCGGTTGACCCTCGGAACGAACCCACACGGAAATCAGGTTGCCCTGCTTCACATAAACAGGTAAATAATCATTGCGATATATCCACCCTGTATTATAAGCCTGAAGGCCAAACAAACCATCATGAGCTGCGGCCGGCAGAATACTGAAACCATTAAAATTATTTAAAGGCGACAGGTACTCTGTCAGCGTTTGATCTTCAAAGTTCTCGATAATCTGAAATGGAGCAAATTGCCATTGAATCTTACCACAAACCGCAGTTCGTTCCACACCAGTATTGTTTAGCTCAATAAAGCCGGCATCGATATCTTGAGCCGAGACAATATTATCATTTCTTGATACGTCCAGGCCTTCCTGCTCGACAGCGGAGTTGAGTAAAACCTCCAACGTGTAATTGCCGGTAGTATTAAGACCACTCACAGAGATTGTATAGGTTGACGTAATCTCTCCTGTCGGTTCAAGCTGGATAAACACACTTTGGCCGGAATTGACGGATTGTTTATTCTCATGAATCCCGCCGCCTGACAAATCTAGTACCGGACACAATGTTTCATCTGGCTTAACAACCACTGTGATTGTCTGGCCGGGATCAATACTCATCACAAAACTGTCGGTATCATTCTGACTGATGGAACCCGAAACTTTTCCCTCATAAATGAGAGAACCCATAGGTGCACAAGGCTGCATTGTCACCGGAAACGGCATAACACCATAATCCAACTCAAAATTAGCCGAATAGGACAGTATCGGATTACCATAGAGGTCTGTTACAGCACCGGCCGGAATTTTCGCCGTTAATATACCCTCTTGAGAGACTCCATCGAGTTTATACGTTACCCTATTCGACACCCCATCTTTAACGACCGCACTCACTGTTCCCTGGCTAAGAACCACATCCTCCACATCTACGGATTCAGCATTATAAGGCTCATTAAAAGTCACTGCCATATCAGTCAATGGAAGTTGAATAGCTGAACCATTCATCGGGATGGATTCGATTGTATCCATCTGAACCTTGTCCCAGCGGAATGTAGCTGTCCACGCTTTAAGGCTTGGGCTTACAGGGATGCCGGAACTAGTTTTGATCGCACCCCCAAGCATATACATTTTCTGAAGTCCTTCCATGTTGACCGGACTGATAAAATAGTAGAACGTAACACTGCAATTATCCTGGCTGACTGTGAACATATTAGCTTTCTTGTCGTTGACTTTCAGGTCGGCAGGCTGCAGAGTTGCTCTGTCCACAGGATAAGAGAAATAAATCGTAAAGCTCACGGGAGGATTTGGATTGATAAATACGTCCCCATCTGCCGGACTGGCCTTGGCCACAATCATGGCCAGACGGGCAAGGGTATTATAGGCATTCAGCCGCCCGCCGGTCACAGTAGGCTGATCCATGTTCACTGGGTCTACCCCGTCCAGGATTGCGTCACGAATTTGAGTATACGAAGAACCGGGCGCCATACTCCAGGCCAGAGCCGCTACACCGGCGACATGTGGTGCAGCCATTGAAGTTCCACTGTATATCGCGTATGAATTGCCGCGAATGGTACTCCAGATATCGACTCCCGGAGCACCAAGGTCTACCGAAGTTGCACCCCAATTCGAAAAAATAGCCCTTTGATCATTGTGGTCTGTAGCCGCTACAGAGATCACATTATCCAGGTTGAAGCAGGATGGATAATTCGGAGTAATATCTACATCTGTATTATTATTTCCTGCGGCAGCCACAAACAGCATCCCAGCCTGTCTGCTGGCCGCAACCGCATCCATCAGTATCTGAGAAAATGCAGTTCCTCCCCAACTGTTGCTGGTCAATACAATATTCACCCCCCGCTGCCGCATCATGGTTGCATATGTAATCGCTTCCACCGCATCTGCGGTATTGCCCATATTCTCCGCATTGAGGAATTTTAAGGCCATAATCTTGACATTCCAGTTAACACCGGCCACACCTGTAGTATTATTCCCTACAGCCCCAATAGTCCCGGAACAATGGGTACCATGGCCGTTCTCATCATCTGGATCATTATCATCGTTTAAAAAGTCCCACCCGTAGATATCATCTACATAGCCGTTGCCATCATCATCGACGCCGGTAACGCCATAACGTTCCGCCCCATTCATCCACATATTAGCGGCTAAATCTGAATGTGTGTAGTCCACACCGGAATCAATCACCCCTACAATAACCTGATCGCTGCCTTTTGTAATATTCCATGCTTCCGGAGCGTCAATGTCGGCATCAGGTGTTCCTCCGGTCTGCCCGGTATTGTGCATCCCCCAGAGCTTGTTCTGAAGTGGATCATTCGGTGTTGCCGCAGCATAAACCAAATAATTGGCTTCCACATATTTTACATCCGGATTAGCGGAAAGCTCCCTGATTGCCTGAGCCACAGTCTTTTGGGGCTCCAGACGCCAGCGATGCACACCAACCCTGGGGATAACCTTTAGCTCTTTGGCCCTCATTTTATTGCGTATCGCAGGGATTTTACCGGCCCGGCCTGGACGAAATGACACCAGCACCTCCCCGGCCATCGCTTCCCTGCCGTTGACAAGCTCAATACCTGCCGTAGTGGGCTGGACCTCGGCTGCTCCCTGAACCTGCCTAGCCAGCGGTGAAACACCAGTGGTTTCCGCTGTTTGCGGCATGTCAAAATCCGTAGAATTAACCGATTCCGTTGAATTTGAGGATGGGGTAAAGCCCGACACACCAAGGCTTATGGATGAAAATAGTACATACAAAGAACATAAAAAAAAGATAGACGCTTTCACTTTCATTCCCTCCGAAAATTAGGACATTTCCAAGTCTTATAAAATACCCGAAACCAGCCTCCTTTGTCAAGTCTAATCTCTTGTAAATAATAGACATAGCTACTGAATCAGCGCCAGCGGTCTAATTCCCTTTGAAATCGCTTATTCTGCATAGAAATGCCGTATTGAAAATAGCCAAAAACGTCACACTTTAATTGGCTCATTTATGTCAGATATTGAGAAAGGCAGGTGGCTAAAGAATGCTGTATTTGTCGTTATGGTTCCATCAAGCATCAAAATCTTCATGCTGCGTGGAAATAAATGCCCATCATTATTCTTTTTTTGTATGTCGACAAAAAAAGCGTTGTAAGTATTTTTCTTACAACGCTTTAAAAAGCTCCCCGAGTAGGGCTCGAACCTACGACCTAGCGGTTAACAGCCGCTCGCTCTACCGATTGAGCTATCGGGGAATGTATGGATCCGAAACAGACCCATCTCCTATCCTTTGTCGACACAAAGCCGCCAAAGAGAAATAATATTTTCTCTAAAAATGCAAATTTGTCAAGAGATTTGGACGAAAAATATTCCCGGAAAGCGAAAAATAAATGCACACTGGACAAAATAGATACCATAAGGTAAAGTAAGTAGTTAAGAATCGGCCCGACAAGGGATTATCGGGCCTGCGAAGGAGAACATTGTATTCGGAGCAGATGAGATTATGGCTCAAACGCCAATTGACATAGATGGGTTCAGCATTATCAAGCGCATCGGCACCGGCGCCCGCAGCGTCATTTATATGGCGATGGACGAAGAGACCAAGCAGACGGTCGCTCTGAAGCGGGCCGTCTTCGAAAGTCCCGAGGATCAGCGTATATTTGAACAAATGGAGATTGAATATCAGGTTGCTAATCAATTAGACCACCCCTACCTCCGCAAGTGCTACAAAATGATCCGTAAGCGGAAATTCATGCGGACTCAGGAACTGGTTATGACCATGGAGCTTTTCGACGGCCAGTCACTAGAAGACCTTGGCCGGCTCAGCCTCGGCGATGTCCTGCTGGTCTTCCGTATGGTCGCCTCCGCCCTGAACGCCATGCATCAGAAAGGCTATGTCCACTGCGACATCAAGCCCAACAACATCCTGTTCAACAAGGCCGGCGCCATCAAAATTATCGACTTCGGGCAAAGCTGCCGTATCGGCCATATCAAAAAACGCATTCAGGGCACGCCGGAGTATATCGCCCCCGAACAGGTCCGTCGCGAACACCTCAGCCATCGCACCGACATCTTCAACCTCGGCGCCACGCTGTACTGGGCCTTGACCGGCCGGCATGTCCCGACCCTGATTCAGCGGACCAATGAATTCGGGCTGTCCGTCTCGGAACCCCCGGAATTCAAGGCCCCCCACGAGATCTACAAAAAGATCCCGCGGGAGCTGTCGGAACTGGTCTCGCACTGCGTCCAGGATAAACCCGCGGATCGGCCTTCCAACATGGCGGAGATCATCGCAAAACTGGATTTGATGATTCGTGAAATATTCCAAGCAAGGCTGACGACCAATGCATCAGCAGGCAATCCAATTATTTAACGAAGGGGCCAGGCTCAACAGGGCCAGTTCCCTGCGCCGCGGCAACGTCGTATATCTGCCCGACTACGGCCGAGTCA
>JBDKVE010000235.1:0-13812 GCA_039679345.1 Anaerohalosphaeraceae bacterium | reverse complement strand
TTATTCCAGAATTGAGTTTCCCAACCACCCCCCCCAAGGCAGATCCATCAGATTGTATTATTACATTCTCGATGCCAAGATTTTGAATAGTCGCATTATCTGTATAACCAAAGAGACCAATATATTTTTCTGCTCCATGGGTTATATAAGTTAAATTTCGAATACTATGGTTATTGCCATCAAACTTCCCTTTAAAACCATATGAATTTAAAGCACTGCCGGTATTGAAGCCTATTTTGTTAAACTCATTCGATGAATAAACAGACATATCAATATCGGCCATTAAAGCATAGCACTTATCCCACTCCGATGGAAATAATCCCACTGTATTTAAGTCTTCTGCATTTATAATCAAATATGGATATTCCGGTGTTCCTGCCCCAAACAGAAATTCCGTTATGGTTTGTGCAGAAAGGGGTGACCCTGGCATCTTCTCCCAATTCAACCTTGGATAGTCAACCCCCTCATTCAACACCCAAAATGTCTCATTTAGAGTATTCCATGCAATATAAGTGGCAGATTCTTTCATCTGAGCAGATGTTTTTCCTTTACCGCCAGCGCTGTATGATATTCCACTGAGCTGAATATCCCAGAAAGAGTTGATAACTCCACCGGAATTTCCAGCTATTCCACCCATATTATAGCAACTTGCTTCTCCCATAACTTTGCTAATACTATAGCAGTTGATCACTGCTCCACCCGACAAACCCACAAGACCACCAATATTGTAATTCACTCCAATAACTGAGCCTTCACTATAACAATTTTGAATAATCCCGCTGTCTTGCTTTCCTACCAGAACACCAACATTCCGACTGCCGGAAATATCGCACTTACTATAACAACCAATTGCAGTTGTTATGGCCTGCTGCGTTCCCGCTAAGCCTCCTATAAATTCATATCCGGAAATAGTTCCGGAGCTCCAGCAATTAATTAGGGTCCCAGAATTCTGTAATCCTGATATACCACCGACATGCGATCCATTCGGCGCGTCTATGGTTATATTTTCTAGACCAAGATTTTGAATTTCAGCCTGACTAATATATCCAAAAAGACCTATGAATTTTGTTGACGCGTTTGTTATGTAGTTAAAATTTCGAATCACATGTCCTTGCCCGTTAACTTTCCCGGTAAACCGCTGGCTTGAATTGCCTATGATATTATATTGTGTTCCCGTTATTCCGCTCATGTCAATATCATGAGTCAGCATAAAGCATTGTCCCCAATCTCCGGAATTCAATCCGATGCTATTCATATCGTTTGAATTGGAAATAAGATAGGGATCTGTTTCTGTTCCTGTACCCCCGGAATATTTACCAAAAGAAATGGATGACAATACAACCGCCAATACAAATACAAGCTCCCTAAAACTCCGACTCATCATACCCTCCAAATAATCATTATTTGTAAATCGTCGCCAGCATCCCAAATGACTTGAAAATAATACAAATTCCTTTTTTACACCGGCTTTTCAGATCTATAATATACAAATAACTTAATTTTGTCAAGACTTAATCCATATCGCTACCATGCCTATCCTGTTTTATATATATATTCTGAAAAAACTCCAAAAAAAACTGGAAAAAAGAAAGTTTTTGGCTACAATTCGCAGGCTATGAAATTCGTATTGATAGACAAAGTAACGGCCGTAGAGCCGGGAAAATCGTTGACCGCGGTCAAAAGCGTCTCGCTGGCCGAGGAATATCTGGCGGATCATTTCCCCATATTCCCCGTCCTGCCGGGTGTATTATTACTCGAAGGTCTGATCGAATCGGCCTCTTGGCTCATCCGGCAGCGCAATAACTTCGCCCAGAGCATGGTTTTACTGGAAACCGCCCGCAATGTGCGGTATAAAAGCTTTGCCGCTCCGGGAATGCAGATTCGCTATACGGTAACAGCCAAGGCCCTCGAAGATAACACCAGCAGCTTTTCCGGCGTCGGCGTCTGCGGCGATGAAGAAATCGTGGCAGCAAACTTTACCATGCGGCATTTCAACCTGGCCGACGAGAACCCCAAAATGGCTCACGTCGATGGTCAGGTTGTGGACAATATGAAAAAGCGGTGGAAACTGCTTTATAGTGAATAATCGGTAGTCAATAACATATAAATCGCCGTCGGCGAAGGATTTTTAGAAACGATATTGGAGAACAGGTATTATGGCAATAAGCCGAGATGAAATTTTCAATCAGGTCAAGGATGTATTGGTTGATGCGCTGGGACTGGACGATAGCGATGTAACCGAAGACGCCACGCTGATGGGCGATCTGGGTGCCGAAAGCATCGATTTTCTGGACATCGTATTCCGTCTTGAAAAGGCATTCAGTATCAAAGTGCCCCGCGAAGAACTGTTCCCTGCCGAAGCGGTCATGAACAATCCCGAATACGTCAGCGGCGGCAAAGTCACCGCCAAGGGCCTTGCCGAGCTGAAGGCCAAAATGCCGCACACGAACTTCTCGGATTTTGAGAAAAATCCGGATGTCAACAAGATTGCGGACCTGTTTACTGTCAGCGCTATCGTGAATTTCGTTGAAGGCAAGCTGAAATAAGTCTTCAGGGTTTCATTTTCCTTTCCCCTCTTGACTAAAACCGACTTGGAAATGGGCAGGATTCTGAAATTCAATAAAACCATTGGACTAAATGTATCGGCAGGCTCGCTGATGTGGCGCTCCTGCCGATAGCCTTTTTGAGAACAAGACTATGCGTTGGATCTGGATCGATAAATTTTTGGAATTTGAAAGCGGCAAACGGGCCGTCTCGCTGAAAAACGTGTCGCTGGCCGAGGAACATCTCCACGACCACTTCCCGGGTTTCCCGATTATGCCTGAATGCCTGATGATCGAGGCGATGGCCCAGACCGCCGGCATCCTTGTCGGCGAGGCCCGGAAGTTTCAGGAAAAGGTCGTCCTGGCCAAAATCAAAAATGCCGTCTTTCACCACTATGTCCGCCCCGGCGACACCATTACGCTGCACGCCGAGATTGAATCCATCGCCCCGGAAGCCGCCAGCACCACCGGCGTCATCAAACGCGGCGACACGCTGATTGCCCAGATCAACCTGATGTTCAGTCATGTGGATAAAAATCTGGCCGGCAAAAAGTTCCCGGAAGAAAATTTCGTCTTTACCGATATGTTTAATTCCCTGCTGACGGGATTTGTTGAAACCCAAACCACGGAGGGCGCCAACTGATGCAGCGTCGGGTTGTGATTACCGCCGTCGGGGCCGTTACCCCGCTTGGATTAACCAGTGACCAGATGTGGCAGGGCCTTCTGGAAGGCCGGTGCGGGCTGGGGCCAATCCGCAATTTCGATGCCACGGCATTCGACTGCAAAATTGCCGGCGAAGTCCCGCCATTTAACATTCGCGATTATGTCCCCAAAAGCCATCGCAAGGCGACCAAGCTGATGAGCCGGGATATTGAACTGGCCGTCGTCGCTTCCCAAGAAGCCGTCAAAAACAGCGGCTTTATCAGCAAAGCCGACGAAGGAAAAACTCCAACCCTGATTCCGCAGCGAACCGCCATCAACTACGGCGCCGGCCTGATTGCCTGCGACCTGACCGAGATGGCCCAATCCGTCAAGCTCTGTGTCACCGACGGCAAATTCGACATCCGCAAATGGGGCCGCGAAGGGATGCAAACCCTGACCCCGCTGTGGCTGCTCAAATATCTGCCCAATATGCTGCCCTGCCATGTGGCCATTATTCACGATATCGAAGGCCCCAGCAACACCCTCACCTGCGGCGATGCCAGTTCCTATCTGGCCGTATCAGAAGCAGCAGAAATGATTATCCGCGGCGATGTCGAAACCGCCCTGGCCGGCGGCGGAGAAACCCGCGTCCACCCCATCGGTATTACGCGCCAGTATCTTATGAAACGAGCCGCCTGCGTTTCCAACGATAATCCTGCCGCCGCCTGCAGGCCCTTTGATGCCAGCGCCGCCGGAACCGTCTTTTCCGAAGCCGCCGGTACGCTGGTCCTCGAAGACATGCAATCGGCCAAAAGCCGCGGCGCATCCATGCTGGCCGAAATCGCAGGCTGGGGTGCAAGTCACAGCCTGAATCCCGATTACACCCACCTTGAACCGGACGGCAAAGCCGTTACCTATGCCATCGAGATGGCATTACAGCAGGCCGGAATCACCCCAGACAAACTGGATTTGATCATCCCCTGCGGCACAGGCATCCCCTGCGACGACAAGGCAGAAGCCATTGGGATTCAAAATGCCCTCGGTACGTCAGCTCCCACAATCCCCGTCTGGCCAACCAAGAGCCTGCTGGGCCACGCCGGTGCCGCCGCGGGAACACTGGATCTGATTGCGGCAGCTTTAGCCATTCGCGATGGCAAAACCGGCAAAGCGGTCAATCTTGATTCTCCGACAGCAGGATGCAAGCTCAATCTTCTCCGCCAGCCGCTGAACCAATCGCTGAACTATGTTCTCTGCTGTGGTTATTCTTTTGGCGGCCAGTGCGCTGCGGTCATTCTCAAGGCAATTAAGGACTAAAAGTCAATGAAACATAGAGTAGTCATCACAGGGATGGGAATTATATGCCCGCTGGGGCATTCGGTCGCTCAAATGTGGGAAGGTCTCTTGACCGGCAAAAACGGCATGGGCTATAACACCTTGTTCGATGCCTCCACCTTTCCCACCCAATTCGACGCCGAAGTCAGGGATTATGACGTAAGCCGTTTCGTCAAAAACGTCCAGCCGCATCTGACCGGCAACCGCGGCTCACAGTTCGTCGTCGGAGCAGTTGCTCAGGCCTGCAAACAGGCCGGCATTGATATCGAAACCGACCGCCCCGCCGACGGCATCGACCGTCGCCGCATGGGTGTTTATCTGGGTGCCGGTGAAGGCTCTGTCAACAATGAAGCCTTCTTCCAGTCCCTCATCGATTCATGGGTTGAAGAGAAACAGGAGCCGGACTGGACCCTCTGGGTGAAATCCGCCACCGGCAAAATGAATCCCTCCCAGGAACTCGAACAGGAACCCAGTATGCCCGCATCCCATGTGGCCCTGCTGACCGGCGCCCGGGGCGTCAGCCGCAGTTGTCTGACGGCCTGTGCCGCAAGCACGCAGGCCGTTGGTGAAGCCGCCATGCTGGTACGACACGGCAAGGCGGATGTCATGATCGCCGGCGGCTGCCATTCGATGATTCATCCGCTGGGGGTAACCGGCTTCAACCGCCTGACGGCCTTGTCCACGCGAAACGACAGCCCGCAGACCGCCTCGCGTCCGTTTTCCGCGACACGTGATGGCTTTGTCCTCGGCGAAGGTGCGGCCATTGTCATCCTGGAAACACTCGAAAGCGCAAAAAAACGAAACGCAGCGATTTTGGCCGAAATCATCGGCTTTGGGTCCAGCAGCGACGCCTTCCGCGTCACGGATATGCACGAGGAAGCACGCGGCGCCGTCCAGTCCCTGCGACGCGCCCTCGATGACGCCGGCCTGACCGTCAACGACATTGACTACATCAGCACCCACGGCACCAGCACCTCTGAAAATGACTCCATCGAGACCCGAGCCATCAAAACTGTCTTCGGCCCGCAGGCCTATAAAATTCCATGCAGCAGTCCCAAGAGCCAGTTCGGCCATCTCATCGGCGCCACCGGCTGTGCGGAGCTGATTACCTGCATCATGGCAATTCAGGAAAACACCCTGCCGCCAACCATGAATCTCAATGAACCGGATCCGGAACTGGATCTGGACTATGTCCCGAACAAACCCAAGAAAACGCCGGTCAATATCGCTCTGGATGAATCATTCGGTTTCGGCGGGCAGAATAATGTCGTGATTATCAAACGCTATCAACGGGTATGATTATTTCGCGACAGCCACAGCCCGTTTTATGCCGCGCGTATTCACGGGGGAACGTTACCCTACGCAGCCGCGGTGATAAAGATATTGCTGGAAGCTGGCGGCTGAAAGCTTTTTAGCCGCGACGAAATGGAAATTATCAAGTAAGATTCAGTATATAAAGACTAACTCAGGACTGTTGATTTATCGATTTGAGGGATCAAAAATGATAGATATCAAGCTCGTGCGGGAAAATCCTCAGCTTTTCAAAGACGGCGCCAAAGCCAAACGTTTTGATGTGAATATCGACACCTTGCTCGGTCTCGATGGCAAAATCCTGGCGGCCAAACAAATGCTTCAGGATATCGTCACCGAGAAAAATCGCATCGGCAAGGAAATCCCCAAATTGCAGGCTCAGGAAAAACAGACCGTCCTGGCCGAATTGGGCAAGCTCAAGGAAAAAGAGGCCGCTCTCAATGAGGAACTCAAGCGAATCCAGCCCGAATTTGACACCCTGATGCTCGAGGTTCCCCAGCCCCCGGCCCCCGAAGTCCCCCTCGGGCTGGATGACACCGAAAACGTCGAATTGTACAAACGCGGCGAAGGCAGAAAGTTTGATTTCGAGGCTAAAGACCACATGCAATTGGGCCAGGCGCTCGATATGATTGATATGGAACGCGGCGTGAAACTGGCCGGCACACGCAACTATTTCCTCAAGGGCGACGGCGCCATTCTGCATCGTGCCGTAATGAATTTCGCAATGGATTTCATGATCAGCCGCGGCTATACCCCGATGATTGTGCCCCTGCTGATGCGCAACGAAGCCATGCGGGGAACCGGCTATTTCCCCGGCTCCGAAGAGCAGACCTACCAGATGGAACGGGACGAGCTCAACCTCGTCGGCACCGCCGAAGTCCCCCTGACGGCCTATTATATGAACGAAATGCTGACCGAAAAACAGCTTCCCGTCAAATTCGTGGCCATGAGTTCCTGCTTCCGCCGCGAAGCAGGCGCCGCGGGCAAAGACACCTACGGCCTGTACCGCATCCACCAGTTTGACAAGGTCGAACAGATGGTCATCGGCGAAAATGATGACCAGAAAAGCATCCAGTATCATCAGGAAATTCTCGGTAATTCCGAAGCCGTTCTGCAGGCCCTCGGCCTGCCTTACCGTGTGGTCAACGTCTGCTCCGGCGATCTCGGCCGCGGCCAGGTCCAGAAATTCGACATCGAAACCTGGATGCCCTCCCGTAAAAGCTACGGCGAAACCCACTCGGCCAGCCGCTTCTATGAATTCCAGGCCCGCCGCCTGAATCTCAAATACAAAAATGAACAGAAGAAAAATCTCTTCTGCCATACGCTCAACAATACCGTCATCGCCTCCCCGCGTGTCCTGATACCCATCATGGAATTATATCAGAACGCCGACGGCACCATCACCATCCCCACTGTACTGCGGCCGTATATGGGCGGACGGGAGCGAATCGAACCCAAAAAATAATCCCCATCAGCCGTTAATGAAGGAGGACGGCTTCCATGCGGCTCAAAACGCTGGACCCCATTGCACAACAGCTTCAACGACTGGATGACCAGCTTGCCGTCAGGCCGCCGGCTATTGAGACGATTCTTATCACCGTACCGGCAGTCCCCGCGGCAATTGGTTTCATCGCGGGCCTCAGTCTTGGAGCAAATCTCCGCCTGGCCTGGCCCTTTTGCCTTGCCGGGGCATCGCTGACACTGCTGTTGTCGTATTTATCCCGCAGATTCAAAACTCCCCATCGTCAGGCCGCATGGCTTACCCTGTGTCTGACCCTGCTATGTGCCTGGCTTGGAATGCTCCGGCTGGAATATTTCCATACCCCCTATCCCAACGATGCCCGTCTTCTCGTCCGTACTGAGCCGTATCCGGCCACCATTCGCGGAACCATCATTAGCGATATCTACCGCGAAAACCGCAAAAGCTGGCTGTTCGGCAATTACCAGTTCACTGAACCGGCCCGCAGTTTTTATTTGTCCATCGACCAATACCAGACCAAAACCGGCGGCTGGGCACCATCGCACGGGGTTATTCGTGTCCAGGTCGCACAACCGGCCGTCCATATTCGTTCGCTGGACCGTGTCCAGATGTACTGCATCCTGGGCGGCTTCAAGCCCCCCGCCAATCCCGGCCAGTTCGATTTCCAGAATTATATGCATAGCCGCGGCGTTCACCTGTCCGCCGCTGTCCAGACCAGTGATGGCATCTCCGTCCTTGCTCGGCCAACCGGCGTGACTTTCCATAAAACCATCCTGGCCCTCAAGCGTCTGGCATGGCAGGCCCTGCTGTCCGAAATGCCCGATGAAACCGACCAGCGAACCGCCATGGCGACCGCCCTCCTTCTCGGCTACCAGCAAACCATCGACCTGCCGACTAACGAAGCCTTCCTCAGAACCGGCCTGTCGCATATCATCAGCCTGTCCGGCATGCACATGGCCATCATCGCCGCCATGGTCTGGTGGATTGCCAAAGCCGCCGGCCTCGAAAAACACAAACGCGCCATCGTTACCTGGATTCTCATCACCGCCTATGCTCTCATCGTCCCGCCCCGTGCACCCACCCTGCGGGCGGTGGTCGTCTGCTGGATATTCTGTGCGGCCATGCTGTTCCGCCGCCGACCTCACCCCATCAACACCCTGGCCGTTGCCGCGTTAGTCATGCTCCTGTACCGCCCGATGGACTTATTCTACCCCGAATGGCAGCTCTCTTACGGCACCATCCTCGGCATCCTCTTATTCTACAAACCCATCCTTGGCCGGCTCAGCCAATACACTCTCGAAAAAATCCAGCCGTTATCCGCAGGTTCCCTGCCCGCACGTATTCTCTACTGGCTTACTCAGATTTTCATCGAAATGCTCGCCATTGGTATCGCGGCATGGTTCGGCGGCAGCGGCATCCTGCTATGGAATTTCGGCTCGTTCACCCCCCTGTGCACCCTCTGGACCATCCTTGTGGCACCCATTGTCCCGATCATCCTCTACCTGGGCTTTTTCAAGATACTGCTGGCAGGATTCCTGCCCACGCTGTCAGTGATGATAAGTGCAATCATCCTGCACTGCTCCCGCCTGTTTTCTGTCGCAGTTCAAGGGTTTGCCGCCATCGATTTCACCTCGTTTCGTATCGGCCCTGTTTCCGGCTGGATTATCGCCGCTTATTACATGCTCATCCTGTTGTGGCTCCTGCGGCACCATCTTCGCCCCATCACACGAAAACTCGGATACGCCATATTCGCCTTCATCCTGATAACCGGCATCATCTTCCACCTTCAGTCTCAACGCGGCAGCCTGTCACTGTACTGCCTTTCCATCGGCCATGGTCAGGCCGTCGTCCTCCAATCCCCCAATGGCGACGCCTGCCTATTCGACACCGGATCCATCAGCAACAAAGACCCCGGCTCGCGCGTCGTCATTCCTTTTCTCAAACACAAGGGCATCGACCGCCTCCAGGCCGCCTTCATCAGCCACAGCGACCTCGACCACTTTAACGGCCTGCCTGAAATCGCCGCCACCGGCTTCATCAAAACCATCTATGCCAACCCCACATTTGTCGATAAAGCCCAAACTCCCTCCGCCCCCGCCGAATTAACCAGGCATCTCAAGCAATATAACATCCCCATCCAGCCTGTCCCCACATCGCTTTCATCCGGCCCAGTCCAAATCCGCAGCCTCTGGCCGACGGAGACTGCACCCCAGACCCTCTCCGACAATGACCGCTCTCAAGTCCTGCTGATCACCTTCGCCGGCAAATCAATCCTCCTGTGCGGCGACATTGAAATCGCAGCCCAGACCGAACTGCTGAAATTATATCCGGACCTGCACGCCGATATCATGCTTCTGCCCCACCATGGCTCAACTACCAACCTTGCCCCCGAGTTCGTCTCCTGCATTGCCCCCGGCACCGTTATCGCAAGCTGTTCGCAAAACCGTATGACCAATGCTTATGCGCCCACACAAGACCAGCAGGCCTTCTACACCGGCCGCGACGGCGCCATCGAAATCAAAATAAAAGCCGACGGCACAGTCAGTACCGTCGGCTTTAATCATTCCAAATAAATAGGGGTATTCGCTGCTATCTCATATAAACAACGATTTCCACGCGGCGGTTCTTGGACTTGCCCGCGGCGGTACTGTTGGCAGCAACCGGACGTGAAGCCCCGCAGCCGGCAGCACGGATATCCTCATCCGGAATACCCTTCTTCACCAGGTAACGCACCACGGTCAGGGCGCGTTCAGCCGACAGTTCCCAGTTATCCTGCCATTTGTTCTTGGTCTTGCTGATCGGGTCGGTATCCGTATGTCCGACGATGTCAATCTTGCGGCCGCTGTACTTGGACTGCAGAACACTGTACGCCTTATCCAGTTCGGAAATATACGTGTTCTTCAGCGTGGCGCTGCCTGAAGCAAACAGAATTGCATCGCTGATGGTCACGGTAATCGTGCCCGCAGCGGCATCCACGGCAACTTCGCCGACCCCCTCAAACCCGGTCGCCTGGGCAGGGGTGGCCTGCTTGGTTGCAATCTGCTTCTGCATGTCTTCCATTTGCCGCTTGCTGGCTGCCAGATCCTGCTCCAGCCGGCCTTTTTCCGATGCAGAACTGTCCAGCGTCGCCTGACAATTTTCATACAATCCCTTGACGTTCTGATATTCCACGTCCAGAGCCTCGTATTTCTTCTTCCAGTTGGTGCAGCCTGTCAGCATCGTCGCAGCAACCAGTCCAACCAAAACAAACTTCATTTTTCCTGTGGTTTTCATAATTTGACCTCCCTTTCGTCTATGTCAGAGTTAAAAACCATACCAGTTCATAAAAACGTTTCGTATCCAATCATGGAAAATCATAACGCCAAAAACCGCAATTGACAAGAATGGACCATAAGGAATTTGTCGGCTTTTTTTAAAAATCCATTGATATAATGCCCAGATAAGCCCAAAAAATGGCGCAATAAAGAACGCCAGTACCACCATCCAGGGTCCAATCACCGCCCCCGCCGCCCCCATCAGGTGCACATCCCCCAGCCCCATCGCCTCCCGGCCAAAGCCCAGAGTCCCTACAATTCGAGTCGCCCAGACCACCGTACACCCTGCAAAATAGCCCATCAGCGCTCCGAAAAAGCCTCTAACGGCCGGAATCCCCAGCCATTTATCCCACATCGCCAATCCGGCCTCGGAGCGAACAGCCATATACCCGATAAATCCTCCCAATATTATTGGGATAAGATAAACAATCTCTTTCAAAATCTCCCGCCGGTCATCGTAATCCGGCTCTTCTGTGTCCGGATTTTCTGACAGTTTTTCATGTCCTTCCGGATACGGATAGCTCGGCTTGATAATTCCCAGCCGCAAACAAACCAGCGAAATAATCAACCCGATCCCCGCCCCGGCCGCAATCAAAGCCTGTTTGGCCGTCGCCATCGGAAAAAGCTGATGAATATCGATCTGCGAAGGCGTCAGCACATACCCGCTGACACTGGCCGCGATAATCCCAGCCGCCGTCACAAACCAGCACAGCTCCAGCGGGATGATCCACAATTCCAGATCAATCGCCGACGCCGCCAGAAACACCGCCACCAAAATCATCGCATTTAAATAAACCAGCCACCCCCCGGCCACAAACCGCTGAATCGCCATCTCGCCCGACAAATCCATCTGCCGGCCCTCAAAATAGAAATACCACAGATAGACCCCGATAAACAGGCACGCCGTCAGCGTTTCAATCAGAAAATAACGGGGGGAAATAGAGGTTTTGCAGACCCGGCACTTGCCGCGCAAAATCAGCCAGGAAAACAGCGGGATATTATCATAAAAGTGTATCGGCGAATTGCAGGATGGACACGCGGACCCCGGCCACACAAGAGACTTCTCCCGTGGCAGCCGATAAATCACCACATTCAGGAAACTGCCCACGCAGGCCCCGAACGCAACAATAAACGCCATCCAAATCCATTCTGGCGACACGCTGATATCCTTATCTGTACTTATTGACTATTATTTCTTTTTCTTGGCCGCAGTCGTCTGGCGACTGACAATCCCGGCCACCTTCATCGGCAGACCAAACAGCCGAATAAAGCCCGTCGCATCGGTTGAATTGTATTCGGCACCCATCGTGAAGCTCGCCAGATGCGGGTTATACAGGCTCTTGGGACTGGTCACGCCCGCAAGCGTCGCCTTGCCCTTGTACAGCTTGATCCGCACGCTGCCGCTGACATTCCGCTGCGTTACATCGACAAACGCATCCAGCGCCTCGCGTAACTGGCAGAACCACTGCCCGTAATATACCATCTCGGCATACTTCAGCGCCACCTGCTGCTTATAATGGGCCGTTTCCCGGTCCAGACACAGCATTTCCAGTGCCTTATGAGCCGTCGTCAGAATCGTTCCGCCCGGCGTCTCATAGACCCCGCGGGACTTCATCCCAACCAGACGATTCTCCACCAGGTCCGCCACGCCGACACCGTGCACGCCGCCAATGGCATTGAGCGTCTCAATCAGCTTGACGCCGTCGGTCTTCTTGCCGTTCAATTTTACCGGAACACCCTGCTCAAAGCCGATTTCGACATACTCGGCCCTGTTTGGGGTCTTCGAGATAGGCCGGCACAGAACCAGCATTTCATCCTTTGGCTCATTGGCCGGGTTTTCCAGGTCCGCACCTTCATGGCTGATATGCCAGAGGTTCCGGTCGCGGGAATAAATCTTCTTAACCGACTGCTGAATCGGGATTTTTCGTTGTTTGGCATATTCGACCGCCGCTTCCCGGCTGGTCAGCGTAAAATTCGGGTCCTTCCACGGGGCAATAATCTTCAAATCCGGCGCCAGCGCCATGAACGTCAGCTCAAACCGCACCTGGTCGTTGCCCTTGCCGGTGGCGCCATGCGATACCGCCGTCGCCCCGGTCTGCCGAGCAACATCTACCTGATGCTTGGCAATCAGCGGCCGGGCAATACTTGTGCCCAGCAGGTACCCGTTTTCATACACTGCACCGCTTTTGAGCATCGGCCAGATATAATCTTCCACAAATTCCCTGCGGAGGTCCTTGACGATGCACTTGACCGCACCGGTCGCCAGGGCCTTCTTCTGAATCCCCGTCAGCTCGTCGCCCTGTCCCAATTCGGCGGCAAACGCCACCACTTCATACCCGTATGTTTCCTTCAGCCACGGCAGGATCACGCTCGTATCCAGCCCGCCGCTGTAAGCCAATACCACTTTTTCAGCCTTATTCCTGGCAGCCATCACTATTCCCTTTCTAAATACCGACATAAGTCGTAGATAATCATAAAAGAGATATTATAGACACAATGAACCGACTTGACAAGATGCAAATTTAAAAGCTGTCGCTCTATCGACCGCCCCGCCGTCTTATACTTTTGCATAATTTTATTTCTCTTTGATAATACGGCACTAATCAAATATCTCCGCGCTGCCATTAAGAATGCTTTGACCATATTCTTTTAGAAGTTCTGCCTCTATAATCAGGGATCGTCTTGCTTCTGCGTGTATTTTAGGCAAAGTCTTGTATATAACAAATTTTTTAAAACGAGTACGACATTCTTTCATTCCACATTTTTTAAGTAACAATGTAAGATATTGGCGTACAAGACGTCCATTTTTATCCCTGTAAACTGCATCTGGTTTTTTCCCATCTAGCAAACAATAAACAAGCACAGATGTATGTTGTTCTCTTTCGTCTAATTCACACTCAATCCCTATTTCTCCTTTTGTGTAAAATACAGACATAAAATGTATCGTGTCATCGCATTCAACTTCGGGACCAGCAAAGCCATATTCAGACACTAAAAAATCAAATGCCTGCCGACATTCAGCAATAAACCACTCATGACCCGGATACGTTTCCTTCATTTTAACTCCATCCTGAGAAAGCTGGCTACTTCGTTCATTTTCCCTCAACAATCTTAACAACCGAATAATCCCAAAACCGACCCCTGCATTATACCCCTCCATCCGACAATGTCC
This sequence comes from Anaerohalosphaeraceae bacterium, assembly GCA_039679345.1. Lineage (GTDB taxonomy): Bacteria > Planctomycetota > Phycisphaerae > Sedimentisphaerales > Anaerohalosphaeraceae > Anaeroglomus. Next base: position 18 of record JBDKVE010000235.1, on the reverse strand, counting down.
ATCATAAACACAGGAATT
>JBDKVE010000234.1:0-10160 GCA_039679345.1 Anaerohalosphaeraceae bacterium | reverse complement strand
TGAAAACCTCATAACAATTCTGAGACAAAAACAGAAATCCCCTCTCACGCGGTACTTCTGCCTGAAAAAGCATGGCCAGATCAATACAAGATATACATTACCTTGTACCGTCGGGTTATTTCCCGGTTAATCCTTCACGAATCGCATATTTTGTAAGCCCCGCCACATTACGGATACTGAGCTTTTCCATAATATGCTCACGATGAGAATCCACGGTTTTGGGACTAAGATGGAGAACCCGTGCGATTTCTTTGGTGGTATGCCCTTCGGCCACCAATTGCAGCACCTCACGTTCCCGACTGGTTAATCCGTCAGGAGCATCTGCTTTGGGATTGGTCAGCAAATTGATGTAATCGGCAAATACCACCTTGGCGATCCTGGTGCACAAATAGGTCTTGCCGTCTGCCATCGTGCGCAAACCATCCATCAGCTCGGAGAAAGCTGACTCCTTCAGCATATAGCCCGTCGCGCCGGCTTTAATCATTTTAGCTACAATTGCACCGTCGGAATGTGTTGATAACGCCATCACTTTGATATGCGGGTGTTCGACAACCATCTGCCTGGTAGCCTCGATACCATTTAGATTCGGCATCCCTATGTCCATAATTACAACATCGGGATTGAGTTGGTTGACCAGCTCCAAAGCCATACGCCCATCTGCTGCCTGACCAACAACCTCCAAATCATCGTGCTTTTTGAGCAGAGCACAAATACCTTCCCGCATTATCTCATGATCATCAACTAAGAGTACTTTCATCATAGTTTTTGACCTCGATAATGTTATATCATTCTATGAATGATAATCTTAAATTTGAATATAGGCAAAACTATTTTTGAAATAAAAGATAAAAAAGGGAAGCGTCTCCTTGGAAAGGAGGTTTACTCAAATCCGCATATTTTACCATATCTACATTGAATACATATAGTTACATCAATTGTCGTAAATCACAAGCTTGGGACTCACAGAAATCTGCAAAGACCGTCCGGATTGAGGATTTTTTATCCTTAAAACCAACAATTGAGCTGTATTTTCTGCGATTTCCGACAATCCCATATCGACAAAAGCAGGGCGTGGACATAATCCAAGAATTGCAGAAGCCTGATATCCAAGACACGCGAAATGGACATCTTTTCCAGGCTGCAACCCTCGCGTAGCGAGGTAACGATACGCTAGAGCCGTCAAACAACACGACGGAACAAATACCCCCACGGGAAATGAACCCGATTCAATTACTTTTTCCATGGCCTGAACAATCATACACTCAACGGCGATAGGACCCAACACAACCTGGTCAACGGGCGGTATAAGCGGGAATTCTTCAGGCTGAATCTGCACCTCCTGACAGAAAATCCGAAAACCTTCGGCTTGCTGATTCGCATACGCCGGCAGATTTTCCGGGACCAACAGAGCCAGTCGCCTCAATCCTTTCTGATGCAAATAATTCGCAGCCAAACGACCGGCCTGATAGTACCCCATCAAAACATGGTCGCCGGGTATATTGGGAAGATTAAATAGAGACACCACGGGCTTCGAACGAATCTGCTGCAAAAGCCCCTCTGGAGGCTGACCCTGTAATAAAATATAACCATCTAATGATGCACAGAATTCCTCAGGCAGACAATGCGAATTAGGCCAATGCAAATAATTCATCCGCAGGCCATGTTGTGCAAGAGACGCTGACAGGCAATTTAAATTGTCTAGGCAGCAGATGGAATCCATCCAGGATTGATAGGAAAATGTCAACACGGCAACCTGACCATGACTGGAAGAACTGCCCCCTGGGGCATCAGATGCTTGTGTAAAAGAATTCCTGTCGCCGGGGGGACAATATCCCATTTCTCGAATCACCCGCCGGACAAGTTCTGCTGTCGCAGGAGCTATATTTTTCCCGCCACGAATAACGCGGGATACCGTCGAAGGGGAAACTCCTGCTGCTGCTGCTGCTACATCAACGATCCTCATATTCATTCTCCCACCTGAAAGTCCTTCGCATAGATAAAATACAACAAAAGCTATCCGGTGTCCGACCCCGTCAAGCATCTACTGTGCAAATCCTGGTATTGACCAGGCAATCGGAGAAACAGGATTTGAACCTGCGACCTCTGCGTCCCGAACGCAGCGCTCTAGCCAAGCTGAGCTATTCTCCGGGCTGTGAAAGTTGCCCAATATACACACTTTTTCGAAAAAAGCAAGCTACAAAACATGAATCGGGTCAACATCATAATAAATCTGCACCGCCGGCCGGATGGCCGCCTGAACACGAAGATCGGCAAAAAGCCGCTGTAAATCCCCCGCCGAAGGTGCTTGCAGAACAATCTGGAGCCGATGAAACCGTTGAATTCGACTGATGGTGGCCGGCATCGGCCCCCGAAGCTTGATTTCAAGACCCAAACGCTGGATGGTAGCATCAAGCCGTTCTTTGAGTACTTTGGCACCCATTTCCAGACGCCCGTACACTGTATCCCTGATATGAATTATCGCCATCCTCCAGAATGGCGGCAGATAACACATTTTCCGATGTTCAAGTTCCTCTTTTACAAAGCCCTGAAAATCATAGCGAAGCGCATAACGAATCACCGGGGCATCCGGCAGATAGGTTTGCACAATCACCAGCCCCGGCTGCTCTCCCCTGCCGGCCCGCCCAGCCACCTGGCTGATAAGCTGAAAAGTTCGTTCATTGGCCCGAAAATCCGGCAGCATCAAGGCCGTATCCGCACTGACAATACCCACCAGCGTCACATTGGGAAAATGAAGCCCCTTGGCCAGCATCTGGGTACCGGTTAGAATATCGATTTTACCCGCCGCAAAATCATCCAGCACGCTGTAATAATCCTGCCCGCTCATGGAATCACTGTCCACGCGTTTGATTCGGGCCTGCGGCAGACAAGCCAGCAATTCTTCCTCCAGCCGCTGGGAACCCAGCCCGATCATGGTCATCGTATGCTGACAGAGCGGACATTTCTTCGGGACCATCGTCTTGGACAAGCAATAATGACATATCGCATAGCCGCCCTGAATATGCGTCCCGACAGCAGTATCCTCCGTCTTTTCAAGATGAGCACGCTTGTGAAACGTCAGTGTCACATCGCAATTCATGCAATGCAGGGTATGATGGCAGCTTGGACAATAGACAAAATTGCTGTATCCCCGACGATTCAGCAGTAAAATCGCCTGCTGGCCTTTGTCCAGTGTCTTTTCAAGCTGTTCAACCAGCATGGGACTGAGGATATAAGGGCCTTTCCGGCCGGTTCCCTGAAAAGCCAGCATCATATCCACCAGTTTCATCTCGGGCATGGGCATCCCGGTCACACGTTCGGGCAGTTCCATCAGGGTATAAAACGACTTCGTCCGGCAATTGGACAGCGTCTCCAAAGACGGTGTCGCCGATCCCAGCAGGCAATGCGCACCGGCCAGATGAGCCCGCTTGATCGCCACATCGCGTCCATGATAACGCGGCACGGTATCCTGCTTGTAACCGGCCTCATGTTCCTCATCGACGACAATCAGGCCGACCTTCGACAGCGGCGCAAAAATTGCCGAACGCGCCCCAATAACCACATCGGCATCGCCGGATTTAATCATCTGCCACTGGGCGTTGCGCTGTGAATTATTCAAACCCGAATGCAGAACAGCCACTTTTTCAAATCGCTGCCGAAAACGCTCCACCATCTGAGCAGTCAACGCAATTTCAGGCAATAGCACAATCGCTTGTTTGCCCTGTTGCAGACAAAGCTCAATCGCTCGAATATAGACTTCGGTCTTGCCGCTATCGGTCACACCATGCAGTAAGGTAACACCAAAAGACCCGGATTGAAGCTGAGTCGTCAAATGATCAACGGCCTTCTGCTGGCCGGCATTCAGAATCACGGATTTACTGCCCAGCGTCAATGCCTGGGGAATCGCAGGCAGCGCCCCGATCACCCGACGCGCCGCGACACAGACAAGACCCTTGCGAATAAGCTGTTTGAGCGGCACCGGACCGCATTGTCCCTGACGCAAAAGCGATTTTTTTTCAACACCCCGCGATTCATCAAACGCCTCAAGCGTCTGCAAAATATCAAGAATCGCCCGCTGCTTTTTGGTTTTAATATCGGCGCCGGCCTGCCCGGCCTCAGCGGATAAATACATAAATTGTTCGGTCTTTGCCCCGGCATCTTTTTTCACCGCCGCCGGAATAATCGACGCCAGCACCTGCCCCAGAGGACAGACATAATATTCGGCAATCCAGTGAGCCAGTAACATCAACTGACAATCCAGCAGCGGCGCGGCATCCAGAATTTTCCGCACCTCCTTCAGACGAAACTGCTTAGCCTTGCGGATTTCTTCGGCATCGGCCAGAACGCGCAGCACAAAGGCTGGAATCAGTTTGTTATTCTTGCCAAAAGGGACTTCAACCCGCTGTCCTTCCACCACAATCCCCATATTTTCAGGAAGCAGATAATCAAATTCACTGTCGGCTCCCGTATCTACAGCCACACGAATTACATGGCCGGGCGGCAATTCCGGACGATCCATCTCCTCGAACAAACTTTTTGTGGCATTTTTCTTCATCAGCACCCGGCCATCTTATGTATCAGGGATTACAGAACACCGTTACGATCTGCCTAAAAGCCTCTTGACAAATCTCTCTATTTGATTTAATTGATATATACATTAGAATGAAAATAGTCGCCAATGCACAGTAATGATGAGCCAGCATTTCATGGTCCTAGTGGCGGCAATTTCATACCTGAATGTATAATATCCGGAATCTGGTGACAACGCAACAAGAAGGATTGGGAGTTTCTGTGTGTCGGTAACACCCTTACTCATGTGTCATAAGAAGAGATTTTGTCTTGTCCTGCTGATGGCGGCTGTACTGGCTATCCCAGGATGCAAGACGTCCCCTAAACTCAATCAGCGGATTGGGGCATTTTTTGGCTGCCCGCTCGGGATGGAATTTCCGGAACCGGACGAATTGGGTCACCATCAATTTAACAGCGGCTGGTCGGAACGAAACGGCATGGTTTACACCTGTCGCGGCGGATTCATCGACATCGCCCACCTGCGTGAATCAGCGGACCGTACCCGATATCTCCGGGAAATCACACGGCAAAACCTGATTGACAGCCGGCCGGACTTCTCGTTTCAGATGATCGAACCTTCGATTTATACCATTACTATCCATTATCCGGAACACTGGGCAACCCTTAGCCCCGATCAGCAAAAAGCCATCGCCGACACCATGTCCATCCGGCTGGGTCAGTATCTGGCTCATACCAGCACCGTCTGGCATGAAATTATCACCTGGTTTGGATTCGCTTCGGTGGCATTCCTGCCGGAACACCCCTCCTCGTTTTCGTGGGAAGATACCTATTCCGACCTGCTGGGGACACGACTTGCCGCCCAGGCCATGGAAGACTCACAACACGACTTTGATAAGACGCTGACGGTGCTGATTGATCGCCAGATGCAGGAATTATGTATCCAGTCGGCGGCGGTGGCGGAACTGGCCGAACACACCGTCAAAGAAAAGTGGTTTCACAATGACTTCTACTTTCTCATCCGAATGAACAAGAGAAATTTCGATACCGGCGACGATGATGGATTTATTACCCCGTGGCTGATTCCGGGTATCTGCACTGAAATTGAACCACAATCCTACCCCATCCCCACCATGGATTTTGCTGCACAGTGGGGGTTTGCGTTTGAAGTGGATTTGAAACCCTCCGAAAAGGAACGAATCCCTATCCTCGCGATTATTTATCCGGACGGAAGCGGAACCAATCTGAAGCCGGAAAACGATTTCCCGGCCATTCTGCAATACATCGAAAGCCAGGCCAAAGAGAAATATGGTCCCGAGGTTGATGTGCCGCGTTTATAAGCCGCAGTTATTCAGAATAAATCCCTTCTTCACGGCGATGCTGGGCGGTCTTACTGATGACCGTATCTTCCAGATAATCAATCCCAATCTTTGATACCAGTGCCCGGATATAATCCCGATGCGGGCACGGCGGTGCGTGATAATTATCCTTGGTAATACAGGATGAGAGCTGAACAATAATTTTGTCTTTCTCGATGTCTTCTTTCTTTTTTATCGTGCGTTTCAGCAGCGTCAGTTTGCGATGCAGTCCCCTGCCGCAGCACCCGCCGCAGGTCAGATGAATCACACGGTACGACTTATCTTTCGGATACACCGCAAATCCGCCCGTCCGCTCATGCCAGGCCTTTTCGCATAAATACCCCGGGCAACGCTGTTTGACAATCTCGCACTGGACAATAACCAGATACTCTTTGGAAGCAAGGTCTATCATTTGGCTCCCGGCTGAGGCTGTCCGGCTGCAGGCCTGGATACCTGTGACGGCAGAGTCACTTTATCAATCTTGAAACAACCGAGTGTATTGACCATCGAGAAAAAGTCTATCGGTTCGCCATTGCCGCAAGCCAACGCAATATGTCCTGCCGAAAAACCATTGGGCGCCCGCGTCGGGTCCAGCGGAATCCACTTATCGCCGATATAGGCCTCGGCCCACATGTGGCCGCCGAAAACATTCTTTTTATCGCCGAGGGCCTCGACATAAACCACCCCGCAAACCACCCGGGCGGGAATCCCAGCCGCCCGACACATCGCCGCGGCAAGAATCGCATGTTCCGAACAATCGCCCTGTCGGGTCTGTGCGACTTCGGCAGCCGAGGCATAGCCCACCGACAAATCCTTTTTGGTAATATAGCCCTTCACGAAATTTTCTACCTGAAAAACCGCTTTGCCCGCATCATCCGTACTGGTCACTGCATATTTGACCAGGTCCAGAATTTTCCCGTCTTTAGCCTGCAGATATTCAGCCGGGTCCATCATTTTCTTAATCGCAGCGTCTTGGCCGTCATAGGGATACTTAATCCCATCCTGCGGCTTGACGGGCTGGATGGTAAGCACAAAACGCCCGGGGGCAATCTCTTTGACCGTCTGGGTGCTGGTCGAGGGCAGAATCAGAGGCTTATCGGTTGTGGCCGTCAGTTCATACGTAATCGGCCCTGCCAGGTCGGATTTGCTGAGTGCAGCAGGACTGACCACGCACAGCTTATCCAGAAAATCCACCACGCTATCCTGACTCATCGCAAATTCTTTATCGCAGGCAATCAGCTCAAGCTGCATCCCCATCATCGGTACAACACTCTTGAGGGCCTTCATGTTTTCGTCAACATAACTGGTCACCGTAATAGATTGGCCGCTGACCTGCATACTGACTTTCACTTCGGTCAGTTCCACCACTCTTCCGAATAAATCCACCTTGGTTTTTTTGCCCACTTCGACTTGAGCCGGCAACGCCTGATCCATATCCGGCCGAAACATCAGGGTTTCATATTTCAAGCCCGGCTCCAGGCCCATTTTCATCTGCAGCAGACGCAATCCTTCGGCCATCAATGCCCCTCGCGGATACGAAATCACTTTCTGCTCGGTGGAGGGACCATTTTGAATCGTCATCTTGACCTTGCCGGAGTTGATCGTGCCTTTTCGTTTCTGCTCCATGCCGCTGATGGTCTGCACAATCTCAAAGGCCACAGGTTTGCCGGAGGTATTTTCGACACTGGTTTCCGTGCCGGTAAATTGAATCGCCGCCGGTCCTCTGCCAATCAGCAGATTCATTTCATCGACTGTTGTTACACGAGATGCCTCAACCCGGCGGATATGAACCGCATGGCCGATCTTTTTGCCGTCCATCAAAATCGCCATGTAATCGACTTCTTCCGTGGCGGCCATTAAAAAAGAACCGCTAATCAGGCTCACTAACAATACTAAGACAGATAAGCTCCTGTTCATCCGGATGTCCTTTCCTATTTTCTCAGGTTTTACGATTCAAAAAGCCGAAAATAACATTATAGACTGTTTGAGAAACAAACAGTTCGGGTCATTATACAGAGATATGGCATGTGGGGCAAACGAAAGTCATTCCCTGTATAGGATAGACTATGGAATTGCCCAATTATTTCACGAATAATAACCTTTTAAGGACAAAAGATTAAGATGACATTTACGCAGCTTTTGGCGCTGGTTACTGCCTCCGGGCAACGCATTCAGGTATGCTCGGATTCTCGCTATGTTATGCCCGGAGATGTATTTGTTGCCGTCCCGGGAACCCACGTGGACGGACATAACTTTATTCCACAGGTCATACAAAACGGAGCAGAATACATCGTCTGCCAGAAAACCGTGGATTGCAAACAGGCCAAGGTTATTCTCGTTACGGATTGTGCCTACGCGCTGGGTCTGCTGGCTCAGGCAGCTCAGGGAGACCCCAACGCAAAGCTCACAAACTTAGCTGTGACCGGCACTAACGGCAAAACAACAACCAGTTTTCTGGTCCGTTCCGTCGTTGAAGAGGCAGGATTTAAATCCGGACTCATCGGGACCATAATCACCTCCACCGGCCGACATTCCGCAGAATCGGCAATGACCACCCCGGACCCCATCACCATCGCAAGAGCCGCCAGAGACATGGTGGACGATGGCGCAAAGTACATGATTATTGAAGCCAGCAGCCATGCTCTGGACCAGAAACGACTGGCCGGAATCAACTTTACCGCCGCAGCCTTCACGAATCTCACCGGGGATCATCTGGATTACCACAAGACCATGGACCAGTATCTGGCCGCCAAGACCAACCTTTTTACCGATTTACCGACTCACGCTATCGCTATTTTAAATGCACAATCTGAATATTCCCAAAAAATAGCCGAGAAATGTCGTGTTCGCACTATGTGGTACTCGATTCAGGAACCCGCCGACCTCTATGCCGAGATTGAATCGATGAACACCGCAGGCAGCGAATTCTCGATAGTCTTTAACAATTATAAAGAAAAAGTCTTTACCCCCCTGCCCGGCCGGCACAACATCAGCAATCACCTTGCCGCCGCAGGGCTTTGCCTGGCCGCAGGTTTTGATTTAGGAACCATCGCAAAGGGATTATCTGCACTGAAAAACGTCCCCGGCCGGCTCGAACCCGTGCAAAACAAAGCCGCTCAGAAAGCCGGCATCAGCGTCTTTGTGGATTACGCCCACACCGACGATGCACTTTTAAATGTATTAAACACCCTTAAGCCATTATGCAAAAAGAAGTTAATCACGGTCTTCGGCTGCGGCGGCGACCGCGACAAAACCAAACGCCCCCGCATGGCGGCAGTCGCCGAGAAACTCAGCGACCTGGTTATTGTCACCAGCGATAATCCGCGAACAGAAGATCCCAATCAGATTATTCAGGATATTATGGTCGGCTTTTCGGGCCAATCGAAAAACAAGGTTTTAGTGGAACCTGACCGGAAAAAAGCAATTGGGCTTGCTATTTCCAGTGCCAAACGAGAAGATATAATTTTAATCGCCGGAAAAGGCCACGAAACGTATCAAATTGTTGGGACGACCAAAAGCCATTTCAGCGACCAGGAAACGGCAGTAGAATTAATGAACCTGATATTGTAACTCCGGAAGGGACTGCAATGAAGCTGCAAAGACGACAATTCATTCAGGGTGGATTGGCAATGGCCGGCGGCCTGCTGCTGGGCTGCTCCAATTCCAATACAACCGGCCAAACCGGCACGTTTGATCCGTATGAAGTAGTCAAACTGGGCAAGACCGGCCTGAAATTCAGCCGGGTGGGCCTCGGGACCGGAATGAGAGGCTTAAATCGTCAATCCAATCAGACTCGACTCGGCAAAGAAGAATTTGAAACTCTGCTCCGCACCTGCTACGAACGCGGCGTGCGGTGGTATGATATGGCCGACCTTTACGGCAGCCATCCTTATTTAATCCCTGCATTAAATGGAATTAAACGGGATAAATATTCCATCGTTTCCAAAATCTGGTTTTTGCCTCATGGTATTCCGGAAACCGAACGTCCGGATGCCGATGTGGTCGTCGAGCGATTCCTGAAAGAAATTCAAACCGATTATATCGATTTGCTGCTGATGCACTGCATGACCGATAAGGCATGGAATACAAAATACGAAAAGCAAATGAACCTTATGGCAGGACTGAAGAAAAAAGGCCTCATTCGTGCCCACGGTGTATCATGTCATTCGCTGCATGCCCTGAAGCTGGCCGCTGTTGAACCCTGGGTCGATTCCATCCATACGCGAATCAATCCCTACGGTCAGTCGATGGATGATACGCCGGATAAAGTTGTACCCG
>JBDKVE010000233.1:0-12939 GCA_039679345.1 Anaerohalosphaeraceae bacterium | reverse complement strand
TTTCGAGCGGGGATTATTTACCAGATCATGAATGGCTATCTGCCGCCGCAAGATCCTCTTTTTGCCGGGGAGGTGATACGTGCCCCCTGGGGAGATCTGTGGCTGATAGCCCACGTTTCAACCTTTTTTAACAAAAGCCCTTTTATTGTGTTTTCCGTTTTGAACATGTGTTGTCTTGCCGCGGCACTGTATCTGATTTATCTGATATCCCGTCAGATATGTAATAATCAAAAAGCGAATATCTTATCTGCATTGACGGCCCTGTTTTCAGCGACCCCCATCGGACGATGGCTTCTTGATTATACAGGGCAAAGGTTTAGGGGCTGGCAGCCAGAACTGCGTGCGGTTCCCGCCTTCAGAAAATTTCCCGACATTTGCGGTGATCCTCTGGGGATTGTCTTTTTTTGTTTGTTTGTCTATTCGATCTTTCAACTCTATACTCAACGTCCGACGCTCCGGACTTGTGCCGGGTTGATAATTTCGATTTCCGGAGTGGTTTATTTTTATACGCCATTTGCACCGGGAATAGCGATTGTCTCGGCGGGTCTTATCCTGTTTCATCTCTTTGTTTTCCGGCATATACATATGCAGATTCCCCCGGTCTCATCCATCCTGCTGACCGTTGCCCTTTTAATTACCGGAATGTGTTTCTGGCCGTATTGGAAAACGGTCAGCTCCGGTGTGGGCAGTCAAATGGAACTGTTTTCCGGCGCATCTGTTCTCAATCATGGGTTCAATGTGCTGCTGTTGACGGGATTTACCGCAATTATTATTGGGACACAGCGGCAGTTGCTCTGGCGACATAGTCAGGCAAAACAATTGGTTCTGCTCTTCTTAATAAGCGGTTTCTTGATTATTGGCTATCTTTTCATTCATGTCCCCGGCACTGTTGAATACAAGCTGCTTCTTCTGGGAGGTATATGCTGCGGCATCATCGGAGGGATGGCCTTGTATTTTCTGGGCGAACAAAAACGATGGCTTGCCGCCGGATTATTTATTCTTTTTGCCTGTCCGGGTTTTGGGCATATCTATCGTTTTGGCTTCAAATACGGCGATCATCCACTCAAATATGGTTTATCGACTGTGCCGGTCTATGAAAAGGGGTGCGACTTGCATGTTTCTGAACCGGAAGAGCAGCAGATGTATGACTGGATCAAGGCCAGTACTCCTCGAAGCAGCAAATTTCTGGATACCAGCCTGGATATCCCGGTTCTGGCAAAAAGGCAGTTATTTATCGGCCTGGATCGAACAGACGGGAAAACAGAATCAGGCTATTCGATATCGATGAAAGGTTTTTGGATACGGAATGGATATGATTTGAAAGCAGGTGAGTTTAGAACAGCCATTGCCCGTAATTTCTATGGTTATGAAGATACGTTGTCCAGGCAGAATGTGCTTGAATGTTTGAAACAGAATGATATATTCGTCGTGGTCCGGGATAATACAGACTCCATGAAGGTGCAGACGGAGGGATTAGAGGAATTGTTTCAATCCTCCGCGGGCAGGTATCGTGTTTTCAAGGTCCAGTAACAGATGGCGGTATTTCAGATTTTATGAGGTCCTACAGGATGATTGAGTCAGACAATAACATCGAATTCAGCGTCATCGTTACCTGCTATTATGAAGAAAAGAGCATTGACGAATTTTACGGCCGTCTGTCGGCGACGATGCAGAAGCTGGGGCGCAGTTATGAGCTTGTCATGATTAATGATGGGAGTACCGACGGCACGTTTGAAAAATTGAAAGCGATCTACGAAAAAGACAAAAACGTCTCGGCAATTATTGATTTTTATCGCAATAGCGGTCAGGCGGCAGCGGTGACGGCCGGGATTCAATATGCCCGGGGACAGCATTTCATTTTACTGGACAGCGATCTGGAATTGGATCCCGAGGAAATACCATTGCTGGCGGCAGAATTCGACAAAGGATATGATATCGTCAGTGGGTACCGTGAACAACGCTATGTCAGTTTGTTCAGAGCGGTTGCCTCCAGGATTGAGAATATGATTGTGAGAAAACTGGCCCGGCATAACATTAAGGATTTTGGATGCACGTTCAAGATAATCGATGGCCGGCTTGTTCGGGCATTTGATTTCGGGCCGCACAAAATATTTCATACCGGACACCTCTATTCGAGAGCCGGAAAAATCAAAGATATTCTAGTGTCTCATCATCCAAGGAAATACGGCAGGTCCGGCTGGACATTTACCAAGCTGTATGCTCTGCATGTGGATAATATTCTGGGCATGTCTCGAAGACCCTTTCAGCTTCTGTCGCTGGCCTGTCTGTTTTTATCCATCCTGTTTATTGGAAGGATTATCATGGATTGGATATTGCCGTTTTCAATCCTTAAAGAAGTGACCAACGGCCTGATTTTGAATGCAATCTTTCTCAGCATTCTTGTTTCGCTGACGGTTATGACGGCAATCGGAGAGTATGTCATTCGAAATTATATTGTACTGCAGCAATATCCACATTATATTATAAAGCAAATAATGCAAAAACGGAAATGTGCTCATGGCGACAAATAGTTTTTAAATGTATGACTGAAATGCAGATTGTTCAGGACTATTTACAAAACAAGACAAAGTAAAAAATATGATGAAGCCGTTTGAAAAGCCGATTTATGTGACACAGCCATTCCTGCCCCGGATTGACGATTTTTGTGCGGGGCTGCGGGAAATCTGGGACAGCCGCTGGCTGACCAATAACGGTCCGATATTGCAGCGATATACACGGAGCCTGGTTGAATATTTTAACACGGATAATATCTGTCTGTTTAATAACGGCACGCTGGCGTTACAAATCGGATTGCAGGGTATGGGAATCAGCGGGGAGGTTATTACCACCCCGTTTACCTTTGTGGCGACGACCCATGCGCTGTACTGGAATAAAATTCGTCCGGTCTTTGTGGATATTGAGCCGGATTATTATACGCTGGATCCGGACAGGGTTGAGGCGGCGATTACACCCTGGACAACGGCGATTTTGGCGGTCCATGTTTATGGGCATCCCTGCCGGCTCGAAGCCCTGGCAGATATTGCGCGTCGTCATAATTTGAAGCTTCTCTATGATGCCGCCCATGCGTTTGGGGTAACTGTGAATGGCCGTTCGATTGCCCATTATGGCGACATGAGTATGTTCAGTTTTCATGCAACCAAGCTCTATCATTCCATTGAAGGTGGAATGCTGACCTTCAGTGATCCCGGCCTTAAACAGATTTTTGATTACCTGAAAAATTTTGGTTTCAAAAATGAAACAGAAGTGGTTATGCCCGGAACCAATGCCAAGATGAATGAATTTCAGGCGTTGATGGGCGAGATGGTCCTGAAGCACATGCCGGAAATAATGAGTCGCCGGCAGCGCATCCATGAGCACTATCGGCAGTTGCTGGTGAAAGTACCCGGTGTGAAATTGCCGCCTCGGGTTCCGGCAGGGGTAAATTACAATTATTCCTACATGACGGTGGAGATTCATGAAGCAGAATATGGAATGAGCCGCGACCGGCTCTACGACGAATTAAAAAAATACAATATTTTCACGCGACGCTATTTTTATCCTTTGTTGAATAATTTTGCCTGTTACCATAGTATTTCAGTGAATGATCCGTTAACCGTCGCCCGGGGGATTGCCGGCCGGATTCTTGCATTGCCGATATATTATGATTTATCGTTGTCTGATGTCGAACGAATATGCGATATTATTCGCATGTTGCCGGCTTGCCTGAGCAGATAGAGTGAAAATATAATTTCTTTGCTTTGCGGTACCCTGTGCTATTGTGCCTGGGGCCTTAAATAATCTTATGCAATTTATACCCAACGGGTATGATTATTCCGCGAGCAAAAGAAGCAGGTGGCTGAAGCTGCTGTACTTAGCCGCGACGAACCGGGAAATATTAAGTAGAATCAGTATACTAGTGGCGTCCAGGGTGTTCTGTAAATTGTTTTTCAAGTTCAAGCAGTTTTCTGCTGCGTTCTTTAATCGGTTTAGCGGGATTGCCCACATAGATCATAAATGATTCACAATCTTTTTTGACCAGGGAATGCGCCCCGACAACAGCCCCTTGACCCATGTGAACGCCTGGCAAGATAATGGATCCCACGCCAACCAGGGCATGTTTTTCAAGAACAACCTCGTCATTTGTAACATTTTTGAATTGATCAGGAATATTCGGGTTTGTCAGATATTGACCGGAATAATCATCATTGCTTGAATAGATCGAAGTCCTTCCTGAAATGCCGACAAAATCCCCCAGCCTGATGAGTGCCGAGCCGATCAGGGAACAATAACATGCAATGTGGACGTATCGACCAATTTCAATGCCTCCGTGTCCTGCGGATAAAATACAGAAATCATCAATGCGGGCATTGTCATGGATCGTAATGCTGGAAGGATTATAGATGCTGGTTTTGTCAGAAAGTTTTACATTATTTCCCAGATATCTAAACCCGATCTGTTTTAGTTCCGTTTCACCAAGAAAACTCATAGTTTGACTCCTGCAAGCTCAATTTGACGTTGTTCAAGTGTTAACTCACGACTGGAATGGGTCAAGGATGGGGCCAATATTACAAAAATTTATATCACATAGTCAAGAAAATCCTTTCTATTACCTTGTTTACCACGAAGGCGTCACAAGAGACAGGAAAGTCCGGCCAATATTTATCTGACTGGAGCAGTTTAATGTTTGTCGGCAAAGCGTATTGATTGGGCAAAAACCGTAATGGACTGTAACCAGATAGGCAAAGACTAATATATGCCTTATGTTTTATTTGCCAGGCAAGAAATATGCTTAAATAAGATGTATAAGGTGTATAATATAAAAGTATAATATATGCTGTGTATTATCCCTTATTGAGGTCCAATAAAAAAATAAAAATTTTTCTTGACACCGTACTTTTACTGATATATAGTGGAGACAGTGAGAATGTGTGAAAAGGCCGGGTGTGTGTAATTATTATAAATAAATGCAATTATTAACTCATTCTTTTTCTCCTTCCTTTTCGGCGCTTCTCATAGGCCAGGGTTTTGGCCGTCAACGAAGTGGTGTTTAAGAACGGTGTGTTTTTAAGCAGTAATGGAAATGTAAGAAATTTTGCCGGCGCCTCCTTATAGCGTGTCCTGCGTCGGGACATACAATGGCAATTATCGTCCAAATCGCAGGAGGCGTTTGATTCTGCAAAATTTCGTAACCGAAAGGAGAATGTTATGAAAAAGAAAGGTTTCACACTGATTGAGCTATTGGTCGTTATTGCGATCATAGCCATGTTGCGGGCCATTCTGATGCCGGCGCTGAACAAGGTCAAAAAGATTGCCCAGCGTGTTATCTGCGGCACCAACCTCAAAGGCCTTGGAAATGCCCAGATGGTGTATGCCAACGACTATGATGATGAATACGCTGTCCAGGGCGGTAGCTGGGGTGCCGGTGGTAAAGGCGCAGCATGGTCGACAACTCCTATGACAAGTGGATGGCACAAGTCGTATTCTCAGTTGGACCCCACTGGACGTACGGATATTACTGTCGGCGCAAGTTTGTACCTGCTGGTTCGTGAAGCGGATGTCAGCCCGAAGAGTTTCGTCTGTCCGGCTGGTGGTGAACAGGAATTCACCGGCAAAAATGATGGAAACGGCGGGATGCCGTGGGATATTGTCGATCTGTTCGATTTTGGCAACCCAAACTTTACGCTGTCACCCGAAGGCCCGATGAAAGCCGTCAGCTATGCTTATCACAATCCCTATATGGCGGGTACTGCGGGTGCCGCAGCCACTGCTGCCAAAGGAAAGTTTAGTGCGACGGGTTAAAAGACGGCTTCGTGTGCTGTGATGGCCGATAAAAATCCGTGGTTTGATGACAAGCTGACAATTGGTGGTACGACTGCAGAAACGTACATGGATACGCTGACATTGCTTGGCGGTCCTAACAAAACTGAAGGTGACTGGCAGACAGGAACGACCACTTCGCTTCTGAAATGGGAAAAAGATTGTGCCAATGCTCAATCGCATGGTCGTGAAGGTCAGAATGTTCTGTATGCTGATGGTCACTCTGCTTATGAGACAAGATCAGACGTCTCCACTCGCAATGACGGCATTTACACCCGTTGGTCTCAGGTTGGCGGAACCGCACAGTCGGTCTGGAGAAGAGGTATGTTCCAGAAGACTCGTAACGAGTTTTATCCGATGGGGTCCGATGACAGTGTTCTGGTCAATGACTCACTGCCTACTCTTGAATAAGCGACTTTGTTAAATATAAAAGCCCTGCGGGAAACCGCGGGGCTTTTTTTGTTTATAGAGGTTGTTAAATAAGACTTCGATGCCAATTTGCTGTATGCAGAATCGTCCGTAATATGGTTTTAACTTTCCAGCAGGCCGTAATCTTTCAACATCGTGCGTAATTTAGCCTTCTGACTGTCGTCGAGAGGTACCATCGGCAGACGCAGTTCATCCGAGGCCATCCCCAGCATCGCAGCGGCGGCCTTGATGGGAATCGGATTGGTGGCCAGGCTCAGCATGCTTTTGGCCAGCGGGAACAGCTTGCGGTGCCATTTGCGGGCCGAGACGAAATCCCCTTCGAGAATCAGGTCGGTCATAGCCTTGACATCGGCAGGGACGATATTGGCAACGACGCTGATAACCCCTTGCCCCCCAACGGAAGCGATCGGCAGCGTCAATGAGTCATCGCCGGATAAAATCGTCAACTCTGTTCGCTGGGCAATTTCCGCGGCAAAATCGAGTGACCCGGTTGCCTCTTTGATGGCAACGACATTTTCCACTTTCGCCAGCCGCTCCACGGTATCGATAGATAAGCCGGTACCGCCGCAGCGTCCCGGTATATTGTAAAGCACCAGCGGGATATCGACTTCTTCGGCAATGGCTTTAAAATGCTGATAAAAGCCTTCCTGCGTAGGTTTATTATAATACGGACAAACCTGTAATGAGGCATCCGCACCGGCCTTTTTTGCAAATTCGGTCAGTTCAATGGCTTCGGCGGTGCTGTTTGAGCCGGTGCCGGCAATGACGGGTATCCGTCCGGCCACGACATCCACGACTCGCTTGATGACTTCTTTGTGTTCTTCATAAGAAAGTGTCGGGGATTCTCCCGTTGTACCAACCGGGACGATACCATCTGAACCGCTTTCAATTTGAAACTCCACCAGCTCTTCGAGGGTTTGGTAATCCACCTGCCCATCGTGAAAAGGCGTTATCAAGGCAACCAGCGCGCCGTGAAACATGGTTTGTCTCCAAAATGGTTAATGATTCATCTTTTCATTAAAGATTTTTTATCGGTTTAATTCAACCAGACGCCGCATTTCGGCGACGGCTTTTCGCATCCCGACGATGACCGCCCGGGACACAATGCTGTGGCCGATATTAAACTCGCAAAGGCCTTCAATTTTTGACACGGGACCGATGTTGCGATACGTCAGGCCATGGCCGGCATGGACAATTAATCCTGCGGCAACGGCGATATCTCTGGCATCCCGCAACTCATTTAAAGCCTTCTCGATAGCCGCATCGGTTATGGCGTTGGCATAGTATCCGGTATGGAATTCAACGGCATCACAGCCGGCTTCCGCCGAGGCCATAATCTGTCTTTCGGATGGGGCGATAAACGAGCTGACAAGAATGTGCTTCTTGTGCATGCGTTTTACGACCTGAGTGATCCGCTTCAGATTATTGACGCATTCCAGACCGCCTTCAGTGGTCAATTCTGCCCGATTTTCCGGCACAAGCGTCACCTGATCCGGACATACCTGCTCTGCTATCTTGACGATAGGCTCAGCCAGTGACATTTCCAGATTGAACTTGCAGGCGACAGTCTCTTTGAGGAGCCGCACATCGCGGTCGTTGATATGCCGGCGGTCCTGTCGCAGGTGAACGGTAATGCCGTTTGCACCGGCCAGTTCGCATTCTACCGCTGCCCAGACCGGATCCGGCTCATCAGCCAGACGGGCCTGACGAATCGTCGCCACATGATCGATATTGACATTTAATACAGCCATGCAAACTCCTTAAAATCCATTCCGAGAGGGCATTATAGCAGGCACATTAGTTACATCAAGCATTAAAAGTCATACAAAGCAAGTCAGAGGGCGGTTTTTCTAATCCGACAATGAATGTCTGATATTTGGGCCATTTTTTTCGTGAAAACAATCTGCGTATTCTCTACAATACATCCATACGGAAAGGCTTTATGGCAATGCTGGCAGGTGAGGATGTAAAGACATGAAAATCGAAAAGTATTCATTTGGCGTGGGTGACCGTTTTTGTCGACAGGGTAAAGCTCAGCTTCAGGCCATTATCCAGGCCAGACAGGCCGGAGTGGAAATTGTGCCGGTCTGGAACAAGTCTTTCCGGGAACACAGCATTATCGGTACCAATCCTGTTGATACCCGACGCGAGGCAGATCATGCAGTGAAGCAGAAGAATTGGCAGGGAGGGTACTATGTGGATGCGGATCATATTCATCTGAAAAATGTGGATGGATTTATTGAGACAAGTAACTTCTTTACACTGGATGTGGCCGAGGGTATTGGAAAGCCGGCCGAGCCGCAAGCCTTTCAACAATTTATAACCGACTGCAAGCCCTATATGGGAAGTCTGCGTATTGCAGGCATCGAAGAATCCTTTTTGATAACAGCGGATTTACTGACTGCCATAGGTGAAAAATATTTGTCTGCCGTTCAACAGGCAGGACAAATTTATCAGCGTATTGCCCAGCGTAAAGGCGAAGATCGATTTGTCACAGAAGTCTCGATGGACGAATCGGATTTGCCGCAGACGCCGGTAGAGCTTTTCTTTATCCTGAAAATGCTTGCTCAGCAGAAAGTTCCGGTTCAGACCATTGCTCCCAAATTTACCGGGCGATTTAATAAGGGCGTTGATTATGTCGGTAATGTGCGGGCATTCGAAAAAGAATTCCGCGATGATATTGCAGTGATACGATGCGCGGTAAAAGAGTTTGGACTGTCTGCAAACTTAAAACTCAGTGTGCATTCGGGCAGCGATAAATTCTCCATTTATGCTTCGATTCACAGGGCACTAAAGGATTCCGGGGCCGGAGTGCATATTAAAACCGCCGGGACAACCTGGCTGGAAGAAGTCATCGGTCTTGCCGAAGCCGGCGGACTGGGATTGGATATCGCCAGGGAAATCTATGCTCAGGCGTACGACCATTGCGAGCAACTGTGCGCACCTTATGCAACGGTGATTGATATTGACCCCACATGCCTGCCTGATCCGCTGCGGGTTGCCGACTGGGATGAACAGCAGTACACCTCGGCATTACGCCACGACCCCGGCAATCCCGGCTATAATCCTCATTTCCGGCAATTGCTCCATGTCGGCTATAAGATTGCCGCTCAGATGGGTCGCCGTTATCTGGACGCAGTTGAAAAGTATGAAACCGTGGTCTCTCGGAATGTAACAGAGAATCTGTTCGAAAGACATCTTAAACGGATATTCTTGAATCAGCGGTAACGCTGGGTATTATCCGAAAGTGGAATAATGAATCTGAACGGCTTAACGTGTCTGATTACCGGCTCGACGGGCAGTCTTGGCGGAGCTATTGCACTGGCGCTGGCTCATGCCGGCTGTCGTTGTATTTGTCATTATCATACGCGCGAGGATAAAGCTGCCGCACTTGTCAAAAAGATTACAGAAATGGGACACAAGGCCATCGCATTACAGGCGGATTTAAGGCATGCCGAACAGATTGAATCGTTGTTTGAAAAAAGTCGGGCATTTGGCGAGATTCGGATTTTGATCAATTCCGCCGCGATTTTTATCCGCAGGCCTCTGTCGGAAATTACAGCCCAATCCATCCGGGATGTGATGGATGTGAATCTGACGGCACCGCTGATTGCCTGTCGAAATTTTGTAGAATATCTCGATTTTAAAAATCGCAGTACACCGACAGAAACACCCTATGCCAAAATTATTACCCTGGTCGATATTGGCGGTATTCGTCCATGGGCTGATTACGTGGAATACTGTTCTTCCAAGGCAGCCTTGATTGCTGCCACAAAGTCTTTAGCCAAAGAGCTTGCCCCGGTCATGACGGTTAATGCGGTGGCTCCGGGGATTATCTTGCCCGACACATCCGTTCAGGAACAGACGGACTTTATCCGCACGCCGGAAAATCAAAAAAGGCTTGCCGCCATCCCCCTGGGTCGATTCGGTGCTTCTGCGGAAATTGTCAACGCCGTGTTATTTCTATTATCCAATGATTATATCACCGGCCAGGTTATCCAGGTGGATGGCGGCAGGGTAATATAGGGAAGGAATAACGTCTATGCGGCTGACTTGGGCCAATCAAATTACCATTTTACGCATTGTCTTGATCATACCATTTGTGCTGTTTATGCTTGAAGCCAACAAGGTTCAGTTTGGAATGGCTGCTCGTTATATTGCCCTCGGTATTTTTCTTGTCATGGCCGTCAGTGATGCTATTGATGGGTATCTTGCCCGGGTCAAAAAACAGGTTACACGCCTCGGGACATTTTTGGATCCGCTGGCCGATAAGCTCCTGATTACCACGGCTTGTATTATGCTCACTGCCAAACGTACCGCAGTGCCTGGTTTTCAGATGCCGATAGAGCCTGTTGTTCTGATTTTAGGTAAAGACATCCTGCTTCTGCTGGGGTTCATTACGATTTATTTTATAACAGGCCATGTTAGAATTGTTCCTGTATGGGCGGGCAAGCTGTCCACTTTTTTACAGATTGTGATGGTGATTTCTACGCTGGTCGGGCCGGAAATAATAAAGATTGTCGAACTGTGGATATATTGGGTTCGGTTCTGCTGGTGGGCCACGGGGGGAATTGCTGCCCTTGCAACGATTGTTTACATTCGCCACGGTTTGCGGTATATTGAACAGTTTGAGCAACAAAGCCGACAAAAGAATACTACTATGAGATAATAAGAAAATGACGAATGCTTTTAGTGAAATCCCGGAAATTCTTGAGGAACTTCGACAAGGCCGAATGATTGTTTTAGTTGATGACGAAGATCGAGAAAATGAAGGCGATCTGGTTTGCGCTGCTGAAAAAACGACACCCGAGATAGTCAATTTTATGGCCAAAGAGGGGCGGGGTATGATTTGTGTCCCCATGATGGCGGAAAAATGTGATCGTCTGGGACTGCATCCGCAGACACAGGAAAACACAGCCGCCCTTGGCACCGCGTTTACGGTAACTGTCGATGCGCGTGAAGGAATATCCACGGGGATTAGCGCCTCTGACCGGTCTCGGACGATTCAATTGCTTGCCAAGCCCGATGCGAAAGCCCGTGAGCTGGCCCGGCCGGGGCATATTTTCCCACTGCGGGCTAAAGACGGCGGAGTTCTGGTTCGCGTGGGGCAAACCGAAGGTTCTGTGGATTTGATGCGTCTGGCTGGGCTGGAACCTGTGGCAACGATTTGCGAGATTATGAATGACGACGGGACGATGGCCCGCGTACCGCAATTAATTCCGTATTGCGAAAAATACAAGCTGAAAATGACCTCCATCGCCAAGCTGGTCGAGTACCGCCTTCAGCGGGAACGTATAGTCAAGCGGATTCAGCAAATCACGCTGCCGACGGATTACGGCGTTTTTACACTGATCGCGTATGACAGTCCCGCCGCGACGGAACCTCATCTGGCCCTGTGTAAAGGTGACATCGGTAAACTGGATGACAAGGGCAATCCTGTTCTAATGGATAATCCGGTACTGGTTCGCGTGCACTCGGAATGCATGACGGGAGATTTATTTCATTCCCAGCGATGTGAATGCGGCACACAACTGATTACCGCGATGGAAATGATTGAAAAAGAAGGCATTGGTGCGTTGATTTATCTGCGTCAGGAAGGACGCGGCATCGGGCTTGCCAATAAGCTTCATGCCTATAAGCTGCAGGAGCAGGGACTCGATACGTATGATGCCAACGTCAAATTGGGATTTGCCCCTGACAAGCGTGATTATGGTATCGGCGCCCAGATACTGCGGGATCTAGGCTTGCGCAATATTCGCATTCTGACAAATAATCCCAAGAAGATCGACCGTCTTGCGGTGTATGGAATTAAAATTGTGGAACAAATTCCGTTACAGGCCAAAGCCGGCAAACATAACAAAGATTACTTGCATACAAAAAAAGTGCGATTTGGACATCTACTGGACGAAGATTTATAAACGGTGCTGTTGAATCTGATATAGTGATTATTCAAACAAAACCGCAGACTTGCTTGTCCAATCGCTTAGATATCGTTTCCATTGATTCCAGAACAGTTGAAGCGTTTGAAGACGTTCTGTGCTAATACTGAATTCAGGGACTAACGCAATGGATTCGAGAATGTCGGTTCTATTCTGCTCAAGGAGGAAATAAATCAGGCGGTCTGCGGTGTTGATTTTGCCGTCGTTGTTCAGGTCATACCAGAATGGATTATGAATGCTGTTGTCCGGGCCTGAATTCCAAGCGATGGCGTATTTTTGCTTGATTGAAGACGTGGAACTATAACGCACGATTAACCGATAATAATTAAACGCTGCCTCTGCTGCCCGGGAAATATGTTCGACATTATCATTGATACTGTCACTGACATCCAGGAGTCGATTCTGATTCGGATCCTGTTGGTTGATCCCCCACAGTTCCAGCCGTAAATCGGTATCCTGGTCATACAACGGTTCAAATGGATACTGGTCTTGATAAACTCGATTCCAGCATAGCGTTGCGGTAATAACGGTGGTGTCAGGCTCTGTTACAGCCAAATCATAACTGTGCACGAGGCCATTGGGTTCCAATATGGCATGATACCAGCCGGCGGGCTGCACTTTGTTGGGTTTTTGCGGACCAGCCATCAATACATCATGAGCCATGGCCGCATCGAGCATTCCGGCACCCTGAGAAAAATCCAGAGGCGAGAGAATATCATCTTCAGGTGCCGGATTCCCTTTGTGCCAATAGGGT